>JBBQGL010000116.1:0-13548 GCA_038323025.1 Hyphomicrobiales bacterium | reverse complement strand
AGGACCGAGCGCCGGTACGGCAGCCAGACGAAGATCACCACGGCAACGATGAGGATCAGCGAAGACGGCACCGCGAAGGTCGAGCGCGTCATCAGGTCGGCGAAGTCGGGATTGACCGACCCGCCCGGTTGCGGCCGCAGCCAGAGCGCGATGCCGAAATAGATCGCGCTGGTGGCGAGCGTCACGATGATCGGCTGCAGGCGGCCATAGACCACGATCAGTCCGTTGATGATGCCGCAAACCAGCCCGGCGAGAAGCACGGCGACGATGCCGAGCCCCGTCGCAACCGGGTTGCCGACGACGATGGTCGAGGCAAGGCAGTTGGTCAGCACGAATACCGTGCCAACCGAAAGGTCGATGCCGCCGGTGAGCACGGGAATGGTCTGCGCCATCGCGACGAGTGCCAGGAGGGCACCCTTGTTGGCGGCGGTATTGATGACGTTCGAGGTGAGCCCGATCGGCTGCATCCAGCCGTAGGTCGCGAACATGACCACGAAAATGGCGAGGGCGATGAGCAGCCCGCGCTGGGCTCCGAGGCGATGGCCGAGCCCTTCCAGGGCCCGCCGGCGACCGGCGGGTGCGACGGCAGTGGCGGTCATGATGGCATCCCGCTGACAGGAACCGGCGACGCACCGGGGGTCGCCGCCGCCGAAGGCAGGTTGAGGGCGCTGGCGATGAGATTGCGTTCGTTCAGCTCCGCCCCCTGCAATGTGCGCACGACCGAGCCGTTGTAGAGCACGAGGACGCGGTCGCAGCAGCCGATCAACTCGTCGTAGTCGGTCGAATAGAAGAGAATGGCGGCGCCGCCCTCCGCCAGCCGGCGGAGAAGCTGGTAGAGCTCCTGCTTGGTGCCGACATCGATGCCGCGCGTCGGGTCGTTGAGGAGGATGATGCGCGGCCTGGTCATCAGCCACTTCGCGATGACCACCTTTTGCTGGTTGCCGCCCGAAAGCGCCGCCACCGGCCCGTCGATGCCGTCGGATCGGATCTGCAGGAGACGGATCATGTCGTTGATCGCCGCCGTCTCCTCGGCCCCGTCGACCACGCCATAGCGGCTGAACCGGTCGATCGCGGCAAAGGAGAGATTGTCGCGCACCGACATCGGCAGCATCAGGCCTTCGTTCTTCCGGTCCTCCGGGATCAGCGCCATTGCAACGTCGGGCGCCTTGGCGCGCTGCGGGCTGGTTATCCGGACCGCCTTGCCGTCGATTTCGATGGCACCGGTGACACCGATCAGCGTGCCGAACAGCCCGAGCAGAAGCTGCCGCTGCCCCTGCCCGTCAAGGCCGCCGAGGCCGACCACCTCGCCGGGCCGGATGTCGAGATCGATGTTGTTCACCTGCCCCTGCCAGGAGAGCTTGCGCACGCTCAGCACCGGCGGGCCCGCGGGTTTGGTGTCGCCGAGCGGCGGGAACACGTTCTTGTATTCGCGCCCGATCATCATCTCGACGATGGCGTCGTCGCTTTTCGTTCCGGCGGCGAAGGTCGAGACATAGCGGCCGTTGCGATAGACGCTGCAATCGTCGGCAAGCTCGGCGATCTCGTGCATCCGGTGCGAGATGTAGACAATGGCAAGGCCCTCGCTGCGCAGCTGCTTCAGCATGGCGAAGACCTTGGTGACGTCGGCGGCGGTCAGCGCCGACGTCGCCTCGTCGAGGATGAGGACCTTCGGCTTGCGCGCCAGGGCCTTGGCGATTTCGACCACCTGGCGGCGCGAGAGCGGAAGGTCGGCGACCAGCGAAAGCGGATGGATGCCTTCGGCGCCGACGCGGGCGAGCATGTCCTCGGCAATCGCGCGCTGCGCGCGATAGTCGATGAGGCCGCCCTTGAGAGGCGGGTTGGTGATCGCGATGTTGTCGGCAACCGTGAGATCGGGAAGGAGCGAGAGCTCCTGGAAGATGCAGGCGATGCCGGCGCGATTGGCCGCGGCCGGATTGGGAAAACTGACCGGCTGGCCCTCGAACTTGATCACGCCGGCATCGGGCTGGACCACGCCCGACATGATCTTGATCAGCGTCGACTTGCCGGCGCCGTTCTCGCCGAGCACGGCATGGATGCGGCCGCGATGGCACTCGAAGCGAACGTCCTCGAGCGCCCTGACGCCCCCGTAATGCTTGGAAATCCCCTCCAGGTGCAGAAGGGGAGCCGTCCCGACTTCCATTTCCCCCTCCCCGGAAGAGAGAAAAGCGCCACGGGCGATAGATACGCCCGTGGCGCTCGCTTGGCTACGAGACGCTAGTTGTTTTCGCCGCTCTGCGCCGCGATTTCCTCGTTGGTGAAGCCGATCTTGCAGGCCGGGAAATTATTGCCGGTGTAGAGGCTGCCGGGAAGCTTCGGGAACACCTCGACGCCCTCCTTGTAAGGCGAGAAGGAGATCGAAGTCGGCAGGGCGATGTTCTGCGGGATCTTTTCACCCTTCAGCGCCGCGATCGCGGTCTTGATCGTCACCGACGATTGGGCAGGACCCGTGCCGCCCGACTGGCAGTGCATGCCCTTGTCGTGGTTGGCGTTGCACAGCATGCGGAACGCGTTCTCATCCTCGCCCGACATCGGGACGATGAACTTGCCCGCGTCGAGCATGGCCTGCGCCGCGCCCTGCGAACCGCCTTCGACGTAGATGGCGTCGAACTTGCCGCCCGCCGCAATCGCGTCGGCGGTGACCTTCTGGCCATCGCCTGCCGCCCAGTTGCCGATGACTTCGGTCACGTTGACCTTGCGGCCCGACTTGGCGATCGCCTCGGCGAAGCCGTCGGCACGGGCGAGGTCGACCGGCTGGCCGGCGGGGCCGCGCACGAACAGGAAGTTGGCGGGATTGGCGGTGGTTTCCTTGAGCAGGAAGTTGCCGGCGGTGACGCCGAGGCCGCGCTGGTCGACGTTGACCTCGATGTTGTTCGGGTCGTCGATGATGTTGTCGAAGGACAGCAGGACCACGCCCGCATCGTTCGCCTTCTTCACGACCGATCCGAAGGCCGTGGAACTGTTGGCATCGACGATGATGGCGTCATAGCCCTGGTCGATGAAGTTGTTGACCGCCGCGATCTGCGCCGCGACGTCCTGGCCGACGGAGACGACCTTGAAATCCTTCAGGTCGCTCTTGACGCTCGGCTGGTTGGCGTAGGCCTTGGCCACCTTGATCATCTGCACGCGCCAGTCATTGGCGATGAAGCCGTTGACCAGGGCGATACGGTACGGGCCCTTCTTGGCGGGCCACTGGAAGTACTTGGTGCCGGCCGAAACCGGCTTGAAGCACTCGGGCTCGGCGCCGGGGCCGGCGACGACCTGCGGGCCGGCGGCGAATGCGGCGGTAGCGAAGGCGGTTGACAGCGCCAGCGCCGCGCCGATTTGTACGAGGCTGCGCGTCTTGAAGCACGACTTCATGGATATTCCTCCCCTTGCGAGTCGATTGAGCTGGTTACTCTGCGGCGGCATCAGTAATTCTCGAAATTATTCTTGGGGTTATTCGAGATATCAGGCCAGCCCGCGAAAACATCTCCCCAAGCCTTGGACATCTGTGGTATAAGATCAGATGAAAGCGCTGTCAACATGAGGTTATTGTGCTGTGCAGCGAACTTCCTGAGGTGAGGGGCTGCGCGAACGGGCGGGCGATCGGGGGACATGAGCGAGACAAGACCGAAGCGGACTACGCTGGCCGACGTCGCCGCCCTCGCCGGGGTAAGCGCCGTGACCGCCTCGCGCGCCCTGCGCCGGCCGGAGATGGTATCCGCCGACCTTCGCCAGCGCGTCGAGACGGCGGTGCGCGACCTCGCCTACATTCCCAACCAGCTGGCGAGCGCGCTCGCCTCCGCCCGCACCGGCATGGTCGCGGTCGTCGTGCCTTCGCTCACCAACGGCGTCTTCTCCGATTACCTGCGCGCCCTGCACGACGTGCTCATTCCCGCGGGCCTGCAGGCCATGGTGGTCAATTCGCGCTACCTGCCGAGTGAGGAGGAGCGGGCGATCTCCACCCTGCTCGGTCAGCATCCCGAGGCGGTGATCCTCGCCGGTATCGACCAGAGCGGGCGCACCCGCCGCCTGCTCGAACACTGCGGCGTCCCCGTCATCCAGACGATGGAACTGACCGACGACCCGATCGACATCAATATCGGCTTCTCCCAGCGCGACGCCGGCTACGCCGCCACCCGTTACCTCCTCGATCTCGGCCACCGCCGCATCGGCCATATTCGCGCCCGCCTCGACCCGCGCTCGCGCCGCCGCTCGGAAGGGTACCGCCGCGCCATGGAGGAGGCCGGGCTGGATCCAACCCCCTATCTCGCCGAGACGCCGCGCCCCTCCACGGTGGGACTCGGCGCCGCGATGTTCGCGGAAATCCTCGCCCGCGCCCCCGGACTCGAGGCCCTCTTCACCTGCAACGACGACCTCGCCCTCGGCGCCCTCTTCGAGTGCCAGCGCCGCGGCATCGCCGTTCCCGGCGACCTGTCGATCATCGGCTTCAACGACCTCGAATTCTGCGCCAGTTCCTTCCCCGCGCTCTCCTCGGTTGCCACGCCGCGCTACGAGATGGCCCGCCGGGCCGCCGGCATCGTTCTGGAGATCGTCCGCGGCTCCGGCGCCCGCCCGGCGACGAACCGCATCGACCTCGGCTTCTCGATCATCCAGCGGGCGAGCACCGGGCCGCGCGCCGCCGCGGCCGTTCGCGCCGTCGGCTGAGGCGGCCGGCGGCCGCCAGCGGAACCGCCCCGCGATTTTGTTTGCGATAGCCGGCAGGGCGCGGCACACTTTGCCCTTCAAGGTTGGCCGGGACGGGGCGTTTCCCGCCCTCCCCGGCCGAGCCCAAGGGGGAGACCGGAGATGATGAAGGCTGTGAGACTGGCGACCGCCGGCGCGTTCCTGTTCGCGTACATGCTGCCGGCGAGCGCCGCCATGACGGCGGTCGGCAAGGGCGAGGGCGAGGTCGATATCGTCGCCTGGGCCGGCTACATCGAGCGCGGCGAGAACGACAAGAACTACGACTGGGTGACCGGCTTCGAGAAGGAGACCGGCTGCAAGGTCAACGTCAAGGTCGCCGGCACGTCCGACGAGATGGTCACCCTGATGAACGGCGGCGGCTTCGACCTGGTCACCGCCTCGGGCGACGCCAGCCTCCGCCTCGTCGCCGGCAAGACCGTGCAGGAGATCAACACCGCCCTCATCCCGAGCTGGAAGAACGTCGACCCGCGCCTGCAGGATGCGCCCTGGCACACCGTCGGCGGCAAGCACTACGGCACGCCCTATCAGTGGGGGCCGAATGTGCTCATGTACAACACCGACGCCTTCAAGGGTCAGGCGCCGACCAGCTGGAGCGTGGTCTTCGAGGAACAGACGCTTCCCGACGGCAAGTCCAACAAGGGCCGGGTGCAGGCCTATAGCGGCGCCATCTACATCGCCGACGCCGCGCTCTACCTGAAGGCGAAGAAGCCCGAACTCGGCATCAAGGACCCCTACGAGCTCTCCGAGGACCAGTACAAGGCGGTCCTCGACCTGCTGCGCGGGCAGAAGCCGCTCGTCCAGCGCTACTGGCATGACGCCACGGTACAGACCGACGACTTCACCAACGAAGGCGTCGTCGCCTCGGGCTCGTGGCCCTACCAGGTCAACCTGCTCGCTGGCGGCGGCAAGCCGATCGCCTCGACCATCCCCGCGGAAGGCGCCACCGGCTGGGCCGACACCACCATGATGCACGCCAACGCCCCGCATCCGAACTGCGCCTACATGTGGCTCGAGCATTCGCTCGACCCGACGGTACAGGGCGACGTCGCCTCATGGTTCGGCTCGGTCCCGGCGGTGCCCGCCGCCTGCAAGGGCAACAAGCTCCTCACCGATGCCGGCTGCGCCGCCAACGGCTTCGACAACTTCGACAAGATCGCCTTCTGGAAGACGCCGATCGGCAAGTGCGCCACCCAGGAAGCCTGCGTGCCCTATTCGCGCTGGGCGAGCGACTACATCGCCATCGTCGGCGGACAATAGGGGCCGCGAGCAAGGCGAAGGTCGCGACCATGGACCTCCCCGTGAAGGGAGCGTGTCTCTGTTCGGAGGCATGAACTCGGCCATGGACCCCACCCCCCGCCCTTCGGGCGGTCCCCCCTCCCCGTTCCGGGGAGGGATGGCGACCGCCACCGCGGTTCAGCGAGACGATCCGGCCGGACGTGCCTGGCCGGAACATGTCTGGCCGCGAAGTGCCTGGCCGGAAGAGGCGCCTATCCCTCCCCGGAACGGGGAGGGGGGACCACGCGCAGCATGGTGGGTGGGGTCCGCAGTTCCTCGGACGCCGATGCCGACGGCACGGAGATGACCACCGCCGTCTCTTTCCGCGGCGTCGAGCGCCACTTCGGCCACGTTCGCGCCGTCGACGGCCTCGACCTCGAGGTGGCGGAGGGCGAGTTCTTCGCCATGCTCGGGCCTTCGGGCTCGGGCAAGACCACCTGTCTTCGCCTGATCGCCGGCTTCGAGCAGCCGAGCGCCGGCCGGATCGAGATTTTTGGCGAGGAAGTGGCCGGCGTCCCCGCCTACCGCCGCCCGGTCAACACCGTCTTCCAGGACTACGCGCTCTTCCCGCACATGAACGTCCTGGAGAACGTCTGCTACGGCCTGAAGATCCGTCGCATGGCGCGCCGCGAGCGCCACCGGCTCGGGCGCGAGGCGCTGGCGCTGGTGAAGCTCGCCGGCATGGAGACGCGCAAGCCCAGCCAGTTGTCCGGGGGCCAGCGCCAGCGCGTGGCGCTTGCCCGCGCCCTCGTCGTGCGCCCGAAAGTGCTGCTCCTCGACGAGCCTCTCGGCGCCCTCGACCTGAAACTGCGCGAGGAGATGCAGGGCGAGCTGAAGGGCCTGCACCGCACCCTCGGGCTCACTTTCGTCTTCGTCACCCACGACCAGGGCGAGGCGCTCTCCATGGCCGACCGGGTTGCGGTGTTCAACCACGGCCGCATGGTCCAGGTCGGCTCCCCTGAGGAAATCTACGAGCGGCCGCGAACGCGCTTCGTCGCCGACTTCGTCGGCGGCTCCAACGTGATCGAGCCGAAGGTCGTGCGCGAATGGCTGGGCGGCACGCCCCGCGCGGCAAGCCTCCGGCCCGAGAAGGTGGCCGTCCTCGGCGCCGGCTACACGCCGCCGGAAGGCGCCATCGCGGTCGAGGCTACGGTGGCGGAGGTGCTCTACCACGGCGCCATGAACCGTATTGAGCTCGCGACCGGCATCGGCCGGCTGGTGGCGGCGACGGCGGCCTCCGGCGGCCCGAATCTCACCGCCGGCATGCCGGTGCGCGCCGTGTTCGCGCCCGAGGCCCTCCACCTGATGGACGAGGCATGAGCAGCGGCGCGATCGCCATCGGCACGCCGCGCGACGGATTGCTCCGCCGTATCTCCGACGTACTGCTGGCGCGTCGCGGCTTCTACCTGCTCCTCCTTCTCGTGCCGCCGCTTCTGTGGCTGGGCGTGGTTTATCTCGGCTCGCTCTTCGCCCTGTTGGCGGAGAGCCTCTTCTCCATCGACGACTTTTCGGGCGTCGTCGTCCGCGAGCCGACGCTCTCGACCTTCGCGCAGCTTCTCCAGCCGGCGAATTTCGACGTCATCGTGCGCACAATCGTCATCGCGGCGACGGTCACCGTCCTCGCCGTGATCGTCGCCTTCCCCATCGCCTATTACGCCGCGCGCTATGCCCGCGGCCGCTGGAAGGCGGCGTTCTACCTCGCCATCATGATGCCGCTCTGGTCGAGCTACCTGGTCAAGGTCTATGCGTGGAAGCTGCTGCTCGCCAAGGAAGGCGCCATCGGCTGGTTGATGAATTCGGTCGGGCTGCGCTGGCTCCTCGACAGCATCCTGGCGCTGCCGACGGTCGGCGGCCCGTCGCTGTCGACCAGCTACATCGGCATGGTGCTGGTCTTCCTGTACCTGTGGATCCCGTTCATGGTGCTGCCCGTGCAGGCGGCGCTCGAGCGCGTGCCCGTGTCGCTGATCGAGGCCTCGGGCGACCTTGGCGCCAGTCCCCGCCAGACCTTTCGCACGGTCATCCTGCCGCTGGCTCTGCCCGGTGTCGTTGCCGGCGCGATCTTCACCTTCTCGCTCACTCTTGGCGACTACATCGTCCCCGAGATCGTCGGGCCTTCGTCGCTGATCCTCGGCCAGGTCGTCTACATCCAGCAGGGCACTGCCGGGAACATCCCGCTCGCCGCCGCCTTCTCGGTGGTTCCCATCGTGATCATGGGCCTGCTCCTCACCCTCGCCAAGCGCATGGGCGCCTTCGATGCGCTGTAGCCGACGCGTCAGCCGGCGCCGGATGAGGCACCTATCCCTCCCCGGCACGGGGAGGGGGGACCGACCGAAGGTCGGTGGGTGGGGTCCGTCAGCGCAGACCCGCCACCGCGAAATCGAGTCGACCCGCTCCTGTGCAACGTCTTCATCGCAGCGCTTCGCAACGCCGGGACCCCACCCACCGCGCTATCGCGCGGTCCCCCCTCCCCGTTCCGGCGAGGGATCGGCGCCTCTTTCTGATCCGCCGGCCAAACTGACAAGATCGCGGCGCAAACTCACGCGCGTCGGGGAGCCGTCCGGCGCATTCGCTCCGTTGACCGACGAAACGCGGCGCCGGTCGAGGTTATCCCTCCCGGGAACGGGGAGGGGGGACCGACCGAAGGTCGGTGGGTGGGGTCCGCAAGGCGCCAAGCGCACCGAGTATCGCGTCGAGCACACCAGCGAAGTTGCGATCGACCTCGTTGTTCCAGAACCGGAGAATACGATAGCCCTCGGACTTCAGCCGACCATCCCGCTTGATGTCACGCGCGACGTTCTCGTCAAGGCCGTGGTGTCCGCCATCGAGCTCGATAACCAGGTGGTGCTTCATGCAGGCGAAGTCGACGATGAAGCCGTGGAGCGGCGCCTGACGTCGAAAGTGATACCCACGTTGCTTCAATTCGCGCAGGTGCGCCCAGAGCTGCACCTCCTGTGGGGTCATGCGCTTGCGCAGATTGCGGGCGATCTGGTTGGCCAAGTTCGCGTGCCTTGCGGACCCCTCCCACCGCGCGATCGCGCGGTCCCCCCTCCCCGTTCCGGGGAGGGATCGGCGCCTCTTTCTGATTCACCGGCCAGCCTGTCAATGCCGATCGCCGTTCTTGCGCTCTTCGCGCAAGACTCCGCACCGCATATCGAGATCACCGCCGATCGCGATCTGCAACAGCGCCCGTCGAGGTTATCCCTCCCCGGAACGGGGAGGGGGGACCGACCGAAGGTCGGTGGGTGGGGTCCCTATCCGGTGGGCCGCCGCCATGCGTGACCCGAACCACGCCGGTACCGGCCTGAAGCTCGCTACCGCCGGCGGGCTGCTGTTCATCTACGTCCCGCTCGCCTTCATCGTCCTCTACGCCTTCACCAGCGAGGACCGCAGCTACCAGTTCCCGCCGCCCGGCTACACGCTGAAGTGGTTCGCCATCGCCTGGGGCCGGCAGGACATCTTCGACGCCCTCGGCCTGTCGCTGCAGGTGGCGGCGCTCTCCACCGCCATGGCGCTCCTCCTCGGCACCCTCGCCGCCGCGGCGCTCTCGCGCGCCAGATTCTTCGGCCGCGAGGCGATCTCGCTGCTGCTCGTCCTCCCCATCGCTCTCCCCGGCATCGTCACCGGCATTTCGCTCCGCGCCGCCTTCGACCTTGCCGACATCCCCTTCTCGTTCTGGACCATCGTCCTCGGCCACGCGACCTTCTGCATCGTCGTCGTCTACAACAATGCCGTCGCCCGTTTCCGCCGCCTGTCGCCTTCGCTGGTGGAAGCTTCGATGGATCTCGGCGCCGACGGTTTCCAGACCTTCCGCCTGGTCGTTTTGCCCAACATCGCCACGGCATTGCTCGCCGGCGGCATGCTCGCCTTCGCCCTTTCCTTCGACGAGGTCATCGTCACCACCTTCACCGCCGGGCAGCAGACGACGCTGCCGATCTGGATGCTGTCGGAGCTGGTGCGCCCGCGCCAGCGGCCGGTCACCAACGTCGTCGCCGTCATCGTCATCGCCCTCACCTTCTTCCCCATCCTTGCCGCCTACTACCTGACGCGCGAGCGCGAGGCGGTGGCGGGGACGGCCCGATAGCGATGAAAGGTGACGCACGCCGGGCTGAAGAAATCCGGCTACGGCACGGACCTCTCCCTCAAATGCCACGAGGATTACCCGGTCGTCCGCCACGTGATGGCGAAGCTCGGCTGAGACGGATGTGAGACGGCCTGTCCGGGCCCTGTCGCAGGGGCGTCCGGACGCTGTATCATGGCGTGTAGCCGGCCGTCCGGCCCGTCAAAGGCGAGGAACCCATGGCCCTCTCACAGACCCACAAGACCGACTTCCGTATCCTCGACCGGCCGGACGTACCCATCCGCAAGATCGCCGCTGGGACCAGAATCGTGGTCGAGGGCGGGGTCGCCAGCGAGATGTACCTTTTGCGCAAGGGCAAGGTCGAAATTCACTTGCACGGCAAGGCGATAGAGGAAGTCGGACCCGGCGGAATCTTCGGCGAGATGGCCCTGATCGACCAGGGAACCCGTGGCGCCACGGCGATTGCGCTGGAGGATTCCGACGTCATCCCGATCAACGAGAAGCTCTTCGTCGCCCTCGTCCAGGACGCCCCCTACTTCGCCCTCGACGTCATGCGCACCCTCGTCGGCCGTATCCGGGCTCTCGACAAATACATATCATAGTTCAATGACTTAAGGATCGATACAGGCTGCCGCCCGGCCGAGCAGCAGCGCCTTTTGCCGCTCGTTCCTTGTCAGGTCCGCCGCACGCTCGAACTCGACCTTCGCCTCTGCCAGGCGCCCCAGCCGGAAGAGCAGGTCACCGCGCACGCCCGGCAGAAGCGGATAGGCCCTGAGCGACGGCTCATCGCGAAGCGTATCCACCAGCGCCAGCGCCGTCTCGGGCCCGTCCGCGAACGCCAGCGCCACCGCCCGGTTGAGCTCCACGATTGGCGACGGCGTCAGCTCCGCCAGCGATTTGTAAAGCGCTGCGATCCTTTTCCAGTCGGTCGCCTCGGCGGTGAGCGCCCGCGCATGGCAGGCGGCGATCGCGGCCTGCAGCGCATACGGGCCGTTGGCTCCTCCGAGCGCCTCGGCCCGGGCGAGCGCCGCCAACCCGCGCCCGATCAGCAGCCGGTCCCAGCGCGCACGATCCTGATCGAGAAGGAGAATCGGCTCGCCGCCGGGGCCGGTCCGCGCCGCGAACCGCGACGCCTGAATTTCCATCAGCCCCACCAGGCCGTGGACCTCCGGCTCGTCCGGCGCCAGTCCGGCAAGGATGCGGCCGAGCCGCAGGGCTTCCTCGCAAAGCTGCGGCCGCATCCAATCCTCGCCGGCCGTTGCGGCGTACCCTTCGTTGAAGATCAGGTAGACCACCTCGAGGACCGAGGCGAGCCGCGGCGCCCGCTCGGCGCCGCGCGGCACCTCGAAGGGCACGTGCGCCTCGGCCAGGGTTCTCTTTGCCCGGACGATGCGTTGCGCAATGGTCGGCTCGGCGGTGAGAAACGCCCGGCCGATTTCCTCCGTGGTCAGTCCACCGATGAGCCGGAGCGTCAGCGCGACCCGCGCCTCCGTCGGCAGCAGCGGATGACAGGCGGTGAAGATGAGCCGGAGCAGATCGTCGCCGATATCGTCGTCGAGCGCCGTATCGAGGGTCTCGACCACAGTCTCCTGTTCGGCATCGAGGTCGCGGGCGATTTCCCGATGCGAACGCTCGACCATCGGCTTCCGCCGCAGGCGATCGATGGCCCGGTTCCTGCCGGTCGCCATAAGCCAGGCGGCGGGGTTGTCGGGGATGCCCGCGGTGGGCCAGCGCTCCAGGGCGGCAACCAGCGCGTCCTGGGCAAACTCCTCGGCCAACCCGACGTCGCGCACGATCCGCGCCAGCCCGGCGATGAGCTTTGGCGATTCGATACGCCAGATGGCGTCGATCGTGCGCTGGATTTCGGCGGCTTCCACGGCCGCCGATCATGCTCGCCCGCGCTGCCGCCGCGCAAGCGCGGCGATGCCGGCTGAGCGTCAGGGCGCCGGCATTTCCAGCATCTGGCGAACTTCCACTTCGCCCTCGAATTCCGGCCACAGCCGGGCATGCAGTTCGAGGAAGCGACGGCTCCATTCGATGGCCGCTTCCTTCGAGGGCAGTTCGTAGATGGCGAAGCCGCCAAACACCTCCTTCGCTTCGGCAAAGGGGCCATCGGTCACGGTGATCTTGCCGCCGGCGAGCCGCAGGCGGGCGCCCGCCCCGGAGCCGAGAAGCCCGCCCATGCTCACCATCAGGCCGGCCCTTGCCGCTTCCTCGCCAAGCTTGCCGATCGCCGCCATCACGGCGGGCGGCACCGTGTCCCTGAAGTGCTCGGCGGACTTCACAATCGTCATGAATCGCATGGGCGTTTTTTCCTCTCCGTTCCGGGGACCGTGAAGCGCATCGCCGATGCGCTTCCTGCCCACGACGAACGGCGTCTCACGGAATCGACAACCGGCTGTCCTTTTGTCGGGGGCCTCGGCCGCCTAGCGCTTCTTCGCCACCTCGGCGCGCAGCCGCTCCTCAGCCGCCTGTAGCTCGGGGGTGAAGGCCTCGCCGAAGTCGGCAGCTTCGAAGACCTGGCGGATTTCGATCTCGGAATCGCCGATCATGGGATTGGGGCAGCGCTTCACCCATTCGATCGCCTCTTCCTTCGACTTCACCTGGAAGAGCCAGAATCCAGCGATAAGTTCCTTGGTTTCGGCGAACGGTCCGTCGACGACGGTCCGCTTGGTCCCGGAAAACTTCACGCGCACGCCCTTTGAGCTCGGATGCAGCCCCTCGCCAGCGAGCATCACGCCGGCCTTCACCAGTTCCTCGTTGTATTTGCCCATCGCCGCGAGCAGCTTTTCGTCGGGCAGGATTCCCGCCTCGGAATTCTTGTCGGCCTTGACGATGACCATGAAGCGCATTGCTGTTCTCCTGAGGTTCGAGCCCGCCGGACAGCGTGTCCGGTGCTTCGTCATCACGACGAGCGCGCTCCCGCCTGATCGACAGATAGGGCGATTATTTTCTGGCGCGTCGCCAGGCCGGGAAGGCCGGTGCGCTTTTCCTAGAACCTGCCGTACACGATCAGGATCGCGGCGATGGCCACGTAGGTCAGGTGGTGAAGAAGCTGATCGAAGCCGATCGCCCACCAGAAGGCGCGGTCAGCCGAGGTCTTCCTCATCCTCCTCAGGATCTGATCCTTCCCCCAGTCGATGTGGTAGTGGAGCAGAAACTCGCCGGCGACGATGCCGATTCCGATCCATAGGGGCGGGGTGATGACGAGAAACGTCGCGGTAGTGCCAAGGGCATGCAACCCGGAATGGAGAATTCCACCCGGATGCAGGTAAGTGCCCTTGTTCTTCAGCTGATAGTTGGTCTGCAGCGGATAGTCGAAAATGAAATGCTTGATCTGAAGTATAGTGAAGACGCCAAGCAGCGCCACAATCGGATCTGTCACGTCAGCTCCCCAACACTACCGCCCGCCAAGGCAACGTGAATATGCGCCTTGCGACGCGGGCCGCCAGTGACCTCCGTCACATATCCAATATATTTGGTCCAGC
>JBBQGL010000115.1:0-13550 GCA_038323025.1 Hyphomicrobiales bacterium | reverse complement strand
CCGTTCAGACAATCCCGCCGCCGCCGCCTTTCACCGCCGGGCGCTCCTTGGCGACCCGGGCGCGATAGCCGGAGGCGCGATAGGTCGAGACCGGATGAATGGCGCCGCCGGCGTCGAGGCGCGCCTTCGACAGGATCGGCGCCACATCGGTGGTGAAGGCGCGCTTCAGGGTCTGCGACGCCATCAGCGCGTCATTGTCCTCCTGGAACCCGGCGAGGGCCTTGCGGTCGACGAGGAGGGCCTGGGCGTAGGCACGCTGCACCTCCATGGCGCTGACGATCAGGCTCTCGATCGGGTCGGTGACGTTGTGCGACTGGTCGAGCATGTAGGCCGGCTTGAAGCCGGGCGCCTTGCGCGCAGCCGCATCGACCAGCTCGTTGAAGATGAGGAAGAGCTGGTACGGGTTGATCGCCCCGGAATCGAGGTCGTCGTCGCCGTATTTCGAGTCGTTGAAATGGAATCCGGCGAGCTTCCGGAACTGGATGAGGCGGGCGACGATCATCTCGATGTTGACGTTCGGCGCGTGGTGGCCGAGGTCGACCAGCGAGAACGCTTTCGGTCCGAGTTCGACGGCCGCAAGGTAGCTGCTGCCCCAGTCCTGGATCACGGTCGAGTAAAATGCCGGCTCGTAGAGCTTGTGCTCGACGAACACGCGCCAGTCGCCGGGCAGTGCTTTCACGACTTCGCGCATCGAGTCGAGGTAGCGCTCGAAGGCCTTGGTGAAATTCGCCTGGCCGGGGAAGTTCGAGCCGTCGCCGATCCACACCGACAAGGCCTTGGAGCCGAGCGCCTCGCCGATCTCGATGCACTCGATGTTGTGCTCGATCGCCTGCTTCCGGGTAGCGCGGTCGGTGTGCGAGAGCGAGCCGAACTTGTAGGAGCGCTTCTGGCCGGGCGAGTCCTGGAAGGTATTGGAATTGATCGCGTCGAAGGCGAGGCCGAGGCTCCTGGCCTTCTGCCGGAGACCCTTGAGGTCGTCGACCTTGTCCCACGGGATGTGGATGGAGACGGTCGGCGTGGCGCGCGACAGCTGCTGGATGACCGAGCAGTCGTCGAGCTTGTCGAAGATGTTGCGCGGCTCGCCGGTGCCGGGATAGCGCGCGAAGCGCGTGCCGCCGGTGCCGACGCCCCAGGAAGGGATGGCGACCGCGAACCTGGCTACTGCTTTGGTGATGCGGTCGATATCGATGTCGCGGCGGGCAAGCTGTTCGCCGAGCGCGGCGTAGTCGAGATCGAGCGCCCTGGCGGCGGCGGCGTTCTCATCGGCGATCAGGTCTGGTTCGATCATCATCGCGGTAGTTCCTCCCCGGCTGGACAGCCCTCGCTGCGTCCTTCGAGGCTCGGGCTCCGCCCTCGCACCTCAGGATGGCGACGATTCTTGCGCTCCACGAACGGACCGAAAAGGTCCGTGAATCTGCACCTTCCGCCGCCATCCTGAGGTGCTCGGCCAATGGCCGAGCCTCGAAGGGCGCGCACTCATCAACGCTTCTCCCGGAGGTGGAAGAGCGCGAGAAGCAGCGGCTCCGCTTCGCCTGCCTCGATCGCGTCGGCCACCGGTTGCTCTCTGCCCTATCGCGTGAAGCTCACCGCGTTGCCGCCATCGACGTTGATCAGGTTGCCGGTCGATTTGGCCGATACGTCGGAAGCGAGGAAATAGGCGGCCTCGGCGACGTCCTCGGGCAGAACCGATACCTTCAGGAGGCTCCGTAGCCGGTAGTGCTCCTCCAGCTCGTCCGGCTTCATCTTGTAGGCGGCGGCGCGCTGCTCGCGCCACTCGCCCGTCCAGATCTTGGAGCCGCGCAGCACCGCATCGGGGTTGACGACATTGACGCGGATGCCCTCGGGCGCGCCTTCCAGCGCGAGGCAGCGGGCGAGATGGATCTCGGCCGCCTTGGCGGTGCAGTAGGCCGCGGCATTCGGCGATGCGGCGAGGCCGTTCTTGGATGAGATGAACACGATGGCCCCGCCGAGCTTCTGGTGCTTGAGCAGCCGGAACGTCTCGCGCGAGACGAGGAAATAGCCCTTCGCCAGAATATCCATGTTGCGATCCCACATGGACAGCGGGGTGTCCTCGATCGGCGCCGACGACGAGATGCCGGCGTTGGAGACGAGGATGTCGAGGCCGCCGAACTCGACTGCCGTGGCGGCAAAACCGGTGGCAACGGCGTTCTCGTCGGTAACGTCGACAAGCACGCCGCGAACGTTGTCCTTGCCGTAGGCCTTGCCGAGGGCGGCGGTCATCGAGTCGAGGGAGGCCTGGTCGATGTCGGCGATGACCACGGCCGCGCCTTCGCCGAGATAACGGCGGGCAATGGCCGAGCCGATGCCCCCGGCGCCGCCGGTGATGAAGGCGATGCGGCCGGCGAGGCTCTTCGGCTTCGGCATGCGCTGGAGCTTGGCTTCCTCGAGCAGCCAGTACTCGATGTTGAAGGCCTCCTGCTCCGGCAGCCCGACATAGACGTCCACCGTCGAGGCGCCGCGCATGACGTTGATGGCGTTCCGGTAGAATTCACCTGCGATCCGGGCCGTCGCCTTGTCGCGGGCGAAGGTGATCATGCCGACACCCGGCACCAGGTAGACGACCGGGTTGGGGTCGCGCATCGCCGGGCTGTCCGGTTGCCGGCAGCGATCGTAATATTTCACGTATTCGGCGCGGTAGGTCGCGATGCTCTCGGCGAGGTCGCTGCCGTCGGCGGCGATCACCAGCGGGCGGATCTTGGTTCTGAGGAAATGGTCGGGGCAGGAGGTGCCGAGCGCGGCCAGTTCGCCGAGGCTCTTTGAATTGACGAATTCGAGGACGGCGGGCGAGTCGTCGAAGTGCCCGACCTTCTTCTCCTCCCGGGCGATGAGGCCCCGGATCTGCGGCATCAGGCGCACCGCCGTGGCGCGGCGCTCGGTCGGCTCGGCCGCCGGCACGGCGATGCCGCCGAATACGGTCCGCTTGCCGATCGTCCTGGCGAGCCAGGCGATCGCCTTGTTGATGGTCGCGATGGTGGTCTCGTAGCAGGTACGGCTGTCCGGCCCCCAGGTGAAAAGGCCGTGGCTCTCGAGAACCACGCCGATCGCCTCGGGATGGCGCCTGGCGTAGTTCTCCAGCATCAGCCCGAGTTCGAAGCCGGGACGCCGCCACGGCAGCCAGCCGACCGTCTCGCCGTAGATTTCGAGCGTCAGCGCCTGCGAACTCCGCGAGGCGGCGATGGCGATCACCGCATCGGGGTGGACGTGGTCGACGTGCTTGTAGGGCAGGAAGCCGTGCAACGGCGTGTCGATGGAAGCGGCGCGCGGATTGAGGTTGAACGTGCAGTGGGACAGGTATCCCACCATCTCGTCTTCCTGTTCCGGGCCTCGGTAGAGCTTCTTCAGCGCCTGCAGCTTTTCCTCGTAAAGAGTGGCAAAGCCGTCGAGCTTCATCGAGCCGATGTCGCCGCCGGAGCCCTTGACCCAGAGGACCTCGACCGGTTCGCCGGTGAGCGGGTCGCGCTCCATCAGCTTGGCCGACGTGTTGCCGCCGCCAAAATTGGTAATGCGCTGGTCCGAGCCGAGCAGGTTCGAGCGGTAGAGGAGCGATTCCTCGGGCGACAGCCCGGCGGCGTGCGTCTCGTCCCACTTGCTGGCGAGAAGCGGCGATTCGATCGGTGCGTTCATGGTTCCTTGCCCGGGCTGCAGCGGTTTGGATCGGTCTCGCAAAGGGCCGGTGGGTTGTCAATCAAGGCCGGTCGCCGGCAAACGCGCCAGCCGCCGCCGATAATTCCCGTCCATTACGGAGCCGACTCGAATATGCTCGCCCGACAGATCGTTGGGAGGGCAACTACACATGAGCGATCTCCGCGGAAGTCCGGTCGCGCCGCGCCGGCCGCGGTCGGGGCCGATGTCTTTCTTCCGGACGGCCTGACCGATGGAGCGCGATCCCGCCGTTGCCGTCCTCGATGTCGGCAAGTCGAACGTCAAGCTGGCGCTGGTCGACCTCGCCAGCCGGGCGGTCGTTGCCATCCGGACCACCGGCAATGCGGTTCTTCGCGACGGGCTCTATCCCCATTCCGACGTCGAGCGCATCTGGACGTGGATGCTGGAAGGCCTCGCCGTGCTCCGCGATCGTGCTGAAATCGTCGCCATCACCGCCACCACCCATGGCGCGGCGTTCGCGCTGCTCGCCGGCGATCGGCTGGCGCTGCCGGTCCTCGACTACGAGCATGACGGCCCGGAGACGGTGCGCGAGGCTTACTCGGCGGCGCGCGGCTCGTTCAGCGAGATCCTCTCGCCCGACCTCCCGAACGGCCTCAACGCCGGACGCCAGCTTTTCTGGCTGGCGCGGGCGTTCCCCGACCAGTTCGCGATGGTCGATACCATCCTGCCTTATCCCCAGTACTGGGTCTGGCGGCTTTCGGGCGAGAAGGTTGCCGAGATGACATCGCTCGGCTGCCACACCGACATGTGGAACCCGCGCGTAGGCACCTATTCCCGGCTCGCAGCGGCCGAAGGCTGGGTGCGGCTTTTTCCGCGCCTGGCCAAGCCCTGGGAAGTCGTCGGTCGCCTGCGCAGGGAACTTGCCGCCGAGACAGGACTGTCGCCGGACACGCGCATCATTGCCGGAATCCACGACAGCAATGCCAGCCTTTACCCGCACCTGGTCGAGCGCAAGCTGCCGTTCGCCGTGCTCTCGACGGGCACGTGGATGATCTTCTTCTCGCCCGGGGGATCGCTCGACAAGCTCGACCCGAACCGCGATTGCCTCGCCAATGTCGATGCCTTCGGCCGGGCCGTGCCCTCCGCCCGCTTCATGGCCGGCCGCGAATTCGCGATCCTCGCCGGCGAGGCCCCGGCGGAACCGGCCGCCGCCGACATCGCCCGCGTCGTCGGGGAGGGGATAATGGCGCTGCCGAGCTTTGCGCCCGGCACCGGCCCTTACCCGCTGAAGAAGGGCCGCTGGACACACGAGCCCGCGGCGCTTTCGTCGGAAGAGCGAAGCGCCGTGGCCAGCCTCTATTCGGCACTGGTCGCCGATACCAGCCTCAGGCTCGCTGGGGCCGACGGGTCGACCATCGTCGAGGGACCGTTTGCCCGCAACCGCCTGTTCCTTTCGGCCACGGCGAGCCTCACGGGCCGTGCCGTGATCGCGCGGCCGGACGCCACCGGCACGACAGACGGCGCCGCGCTGCTGGCGCTCGGACCGGCGGCGCGCCCCGAGGCCCATCTCGATCCCGCGCCGGCGGCGCCGCTCGAGATCAACCTCTCCGCTTATGCCGCGAAGTGGCGCGAACTGGCGGCGTCGTAGCGCGCCGTCTGGCGTGAGCCGGGCGGGGCGGCATGCTAAACGTCGACCGTCTCGCAACCGGAACGGAAAGAGCGCGTCATGTCCCGCGGATCGATCGGTCTCGACGACCGGCTGAACGAATACCTCGTCAAGAGCCATCCGCCCGAGCATCCGGTCCTGGCGCAACTCCGGGCGGCAACGGCGAAGATGACCAATGCCGGCATGCAGATTGCGCCGGAACAGGGGCACTTCCTGGCGTTCCTCGCCCGGCTGATCGGAGCCCGCAACACCCTCGAGGTCGGGACCTTCACCGGCTACAGCGCGCTGGCGGTGGCGCTGGCGTTGCCCAAGGACGGCCGGGTGATCGCGTGCGATATCAACGCCGAATGGACCAGCCTCGGCAAGAAGTACTGGGAGAAGGCCGGCGTGGCCGACCGGATCGAGTTGCGGCTGGCTCCCGGGGTCGACACGCTCAAGGCGCTCGCGAAAGAAGGGCGAAAAGGCCAGTTCGACATGGCCTTCATCGACGCGTGGAAGCCCGACTACGACGCCTATTTCGAACTGACGCTACCGCTGGTTCGCGGCGGCGGCCTGATCGTGTTCGACAACATGCTATGGGGCGGCAAGGTCGCCGACTCCACTGTCCGTGACGAAGATACGCGCGCGGTCCGCGCCCTCAACCAGAAGATCGCCGGGGACAGCCGGGTGGACGCCGTCCTTCTGCCGGTCGGGGACGGCATGACGCTCGCGCGGGTCAAACAGGTTTTCGTCGCCTGATTTGACGACGCACGGAACTCCTGTAACCTCTGATGCAGGCAGGAAAAATCGCGAGTCGTGCAGGTCGGCTAGGACCGCAGCTTGCGGGTTTTCGCGCCGCGGGGTGGGGTATGGATACGCTTCTCGCGCCTGAGGAAGGCGCGGCGGTTGAGTCTCGCGATGGCGACGGCCCGTTCGTGGTCGTCTGCGAACACGCCTCCAATCGCATGCCGCGTGCGCTCGGCAGCCTGGGCCTGCAGCCGGCCGACCTTCAGCGCCACATCGCCTATGATACAGGAGCGGCCGAACTAGCGGCGATGATTTGCCGCGTCGACCGGCTCCGCGCTGGTGACCCAGCGGTTCTCGCGCCTGGTTATCGACTGCAACCGCGACCCGGGTGCCGCGGACGCCATCCCGACGCGTTCGGAGACTACCGATATCCCGGGCAACATTGGTCTGACGGCGGAGCAAAAGGCGAGTCGGATCGCAGCCTTGTGGACTCCCTTTCATGCGGCACTTGAACGGATTCTGGACCAGCGCAGGCTCCGCCGCGCGGCAACCGCCCTGGTCACCATCCACTCCTTCACGCCGATCTATCGTGGAATATCGCGGCCGTGGCACGCCGGGATCATTTCGACGACCGAGCGCGCCTTTTCCGACCGGGTGCTGGCTGCGCTCCGGCGCGATGCGGCGCTTGTCGTCGGCGATAACCAGCCTTACTCGGCGAGGGACAACGTCGACTACACCATACGCCGCCACGGCCGCGATCGCGGTCTGCCGCACGTGATGGTCGAGATTCGCAACGATCTTCTCGCAAACATTGCCATGATAGCCGCCTGGGCCGAGCGGCTGCTGGCTGCCCTCAGGGGAAGCGCGGCCACGTCTGGCCTGGTTTCGGCTGACGCGGTGGCGGCGATACAGGGATAGGGGTCTCGCGCAAAAGCGATCAGGCGATCGCCGGCACGCGAGACGAGGACGGGAGCGACACCATGAGCAGCAGAGACTCGTACACAGAGGCTGACAAGAAGGAGGACGTGAAGGTCCTTCACGGCATGGGCTATGCCCAGGAACTCTCCCGGGGCATGAGCAAATTCTCCAATTTCGCCATTTCGTTTTCGATCATCTGCATCCTCTCGGGCGGCATCAACTCGTTCGCCCAGGGGACGTCCTCGATCGGCGGGGCGGGGGCCGGCATCGGCTGGATCGTCGGCTGCTGCGTATCGGGCTTCTTCGCCCTCTGCATGGCGCAGATCGCTTCGGCCTATCCGACCGCGGGCGGGCTCTATCACTGGAGTTCGATCCTCGGCAACCGCTTCACCGGCTGGCTGACCGCCTGGCTCAACCTGCTCGGGCTCATCACCGTGATGGGCGCCATCAACATCGGCACCGCCTTCTTCTTTGTCGGCACGTTTGGCTCGTGGATCGGGATGACCGGCACGCCCGGCGAGATCGTCATTTTCGTCGGCCTCATCACGGTCGTGCAGGCCCTGATCAACCACCTCGGCATCAGGCTGACGGCATTTCTGACGGACTGGTCGGGCTACATCATCCTCGGCACAACGGCGGCGATGATCGTGCTCTGCCTGGTCTTCGCGCCGACGCACGACTTCAGCCGGCTGTGGACCTTCACCAACTATTCCGGCGATGCCGGGGGCGGGGTCTGGCCGCAGAGCGACTCGATGCCTTATCTCTTCGTGCTGTGCCTCTTGTTGCCGATCTACACGATCACCGGCTACGACGCCTCGGCGCACACGTCGGAAGAGACGTACAAGGCCGCGCATTCGGTGCCGCGCGGCATCGTTGACTCGGTGCTGTGGTCGTCGCTCGCCGGCTGGGTGCTGCTCTGCGCCATCGTCATCGCGATCCCGGACATGGCGGCCGGCGCGAAGGAGGGCTGGAACGTCTTCTTCTGGACCCTGACCTCGATCATGCCAGGTTGGCTGGTCAATATCCTGTACCTGCTCATCCTGATCACGCAGTTCCTGTGCGGCCTGGCGACGGTCACATCGGCTTCGCGCATGATATTCGCGTTCACCCGCGACGGCGGCCTGCCGGTGGTGTCCAAGTGGGTATCCACCGTCAGCCCGAGATTCCGCACGCCGGTCGCGGCGATCTGGACGGGAGCCATCCTGGAATTCCTGTTCGTCTGGATGGCGCAGACGGTCTCGGTTGGCGGAACCAACATCTACACGATCGTCGTCAATGCGACGCTGATCTTCCTGTTCCTGTCGTTCACGGTGCCGATCGCGATCGGCTTCTTCGTCATCGGCACGCCGAAATGGCCGAAGATGGGGCCGTGGAACATGGGAATACCGCTCTACAGGCTGTGCGCGATCCTTTCGGTGCTCGGCATGGTGCTCATCGTGTTCATCGCCATCCAGCCACCCAACGACAAGGTCATCTGGATTACGCTGGGCTTCCTCGCGCTCACCGCCATCATCTGGGTTCTCTTCGAGAACCGGCGCTTCCAGGGCCCGCCCCAGGGTGAATTGATCGCCGAGCGTCAGGCGTTGATCCGGGCGGCCGAAAAGGCGGTCGGCGAAATCTGACCGGCCTCTGACAACCGGCCCGCGCGGGGAAGACCCGCGCGGGCCGTCGTGCCAATCACCAAGTCGCGCGGCGCCAGGCGCTACAGGATCCCAGGCAGCGCCTTTCATTCCTGCATTTTCGTACGAGGTTGGTCATGGCGGGCATGCTGACGATGAAGGAACTGGCGGCCGCGGTGTCGGCCGGCGAAATCGACACGGTCGTCGTCTGCTTCCCCGACATGCAGGGGCGGCTCATCGGCAAGCGCATGCAGGCCGAGTACTTCCTCGACAGCGCCCATGTCGAGACCCACGGCTGCGACTACCTGCTCGCCAACGACATCGACATGGAGCCGGTGCCCGGCTATGCCGCCGCCAACTGGGAGAAGGGCTACGGCGACTTCGTCATGAAGCCGGACCTCGCCACGCTGCGGCGGACGCCATGGCTGCCCGGCTCCGCGCTGGTGCTCTGCGACATCCTCGACCACCACACGCACGAAGCAGTGCCGCATTCGCCCCGCGGCATCCTGAAGAAGCAGGTTGCCCGTCTGGCGGCGATGAAGATGTCCGCCTTCTTCGCCTCGGAACTCGAATTCTACCTGTTCGACGAAACCTACGAGGCGGCGGCGCAAAAGAGCTATCGCGACCTGAAGACCGCGGGCAGCTACATCGAGGATTACCACATCTTCCAGACGGCCAAGGAAGAGGGGGTGATGCGCGCGATCCGGCGCGGGCTGGAAGGCGCCGGCATCCCGGTCGAGAACTCGAAGGGCGAGTGGGGGCCGGGGCAGGAGGAGATCAACGTCCGCTATGCCGACGCCCTCACCATGGCCGACCGGCACACGATCCTGAAGAACGCCTGCAAGGAGATCGCCTACGGCCAGGGCAAGGCGATCACCTTCATGGCCAAGTGGCGCTTCGATCTCGCCGGCTCGTCCAGCCACATCCACAATTCGCTCTGGGACGCCGCCGGCAAGAAGGCGCTCTTCCACGATCCCAAGGGCGATCACGGCATGTCCACGCTGATGCGCCACTACGTCGCCGGCCAGCTTGCGCATGCCCGCGAGATCACCTGGTTCCTCGCGCCCTACATCAACTCCTACAAGCGCTTCCAGGTCGGCACCTTTGCGCCGACCAAGGCAATCTGGTCGATGGACAACCGCACCGCCGGCTTCCGCCTCTGCGGCGAGGGCAAGGCCATCCGGATCGAATGCCGGATGGGCGGCGCCGACCTCAATCCGTATCTGGCCTTCGCCGCGCTGCTCGCCGCCGGGCTCGACGGGATCGAGCAGGGGATGGAGCTGGAGCCCGCCTTCGTCGGCGATGCCTATTTCGGCAAGAAGCTCCGCGAAGTGCCGAAGACGCTGCGCGAAGCCACCGAGACCATGGCGAAGTCGAAGATGCTTCGCGCCGCTTTCGGCGACGCAGTCATCGACCACTACGTCCACACCGCCGAATGGGAGCAGTTCGAATATGACCGCCGCATCACCGACTGGGAGCTGAAGCGCGGCTTCGAGCGGTATTGAGTCCTGCGGCTATGCTCCAGCACCCGTCATCCACCGGCGTTACCGGGGGATTGCTCTCCGCGTCAAAAGCCCGCGGTTCGTCAGGCCGGGATGATGCCGCTTTCGCGCACGACGGATTAGGTGCGGCCGACGATCCTCCGGTCAAGCCGGAGGATGACGTTTTGGGGGTGGAGGCCACGATGACTCTCCTTGGCAGGCTCCGAGTGAAATGAACGCCACCCTCCGCATCATCTCGCCCGTCGACAATTCCCTCTACGCCGAGCGGCCGCTGGCGGACGATGCGGCCGTGCGGGCGACGCTGGAGCGCGCGCACAAGGCGCAGCGCGAATGGCGGCACGTGCCGGTCGCGGAGCGGGCGCGGATCGGGACCGCCTTCGTCGATGCGATGGTCGCCGACAAGGCGCGCGTCGGCGAACTGCTCACCTGGCAGATGGGGCGGCCGATCCGCTACGGACCGGGCGAGGTGCGCGGCTTCGAGGAGCGGGCGCGCTACATGATCGGCGTCGCGGCCGCGGCGCTCGCCGATATCGATGTGGGGCCGAAGGAGGGGTTCAAGCGTTACATCCGGCGGGAGCCGCTTGGCGTCGTGCTCAACCTGCCGGCCTGGAATTTTCCCTATATGACCGCGCTCAACGCGGTGCTGCCGGCGATCCTGGCCGGCAACGCCGTCGTCATGAAGCATTCCAGCCAGACGGCGCTGGTCGCCGAGCACTTTGCCGACTGCTTCCGCAAGGCGGATCTTCCGAAGGACGTGTTCCAGGTCCTGCACATGTCGCACGAGGCGACCGACCGGGCGATCCGCTCAGGCCTCGTCGATCAGGTCGGCTTCACCGGTTCCACAGCGGGCGGGCGCCTGATCATGGCGGCCGTTGCGGGGGCGCCCAACTTTCCGCATTCCTGCCTGGAACTCGGCGGCAAGGATCCGGCCTATGTTCGCGCCGATGCCAATCTCGCGTTTGCGGTCGAGAACGTCGTCGACGCCGGCTACTTCAATTCGGGCCAGTCGTGCTGCGCGGTCGAGCGCATCTATGTCCACGAAGCGGTCTACGAAAAGTTCGTCGAGGGCGCGGTGGCGACGATCGAGGCCTACAGGCTCGCCGACCCGACCGACCCGGAGACCACGCTCGGTCCGGTGGTGCGGGCGAAGGCCGCCGATTTCGTCCGCGGGCAGGTGGCGAGCGCGGTGCGCCAGGGCGCGAAGGCGCTCATCGACCCGAAGCGCTTCGCGCAGGACAAGGCCGGCACGGCTTATCTCGCGCCACAGCTCCTCGCCAACGTCGATCACTCCATGGCGATCATGACCGAGGAAACCTTCGGTCCGGCGCACGGCGTGATGAAGGTGAAGTCCGACGAGGAAGCCATCCGCCTGATGAACGACTCGCCGTTCGGGCTGACCGCATCGATCTGGACCGAGGACGTGGCCGCGGCGGAGCGGATCGGCGACCGCATCGAGACCGGCACCTGGTACATGAACCGCGCCGACTACCTCGATCCGGCGCTCGCCTGGGTGGGCGTCAAGGAATCGGGCCGCGGCGTCACGCTCTCCAGGGTCGGCTACGAGCACCTGACCCGGCCGAAGAGCTTTCACCTGCGTACGAAGACCGGGCCGTGAAGATCGAGTCCGTCGACGCGTTCGTGAAGGCGAAAGTCGAGCCCCGGCACCGCGACGTGGTCGCGGCGATCCGCGCCGTGTTGGCCGACCCCGCGCTGAAGGTGCGCGAGGCCTTCAGTTACGCCATGCCCGTCTGGCAGGGCGAACGGACGGTCGCCTATCTCACCGCCGGCAAGAAGGATGTGACGCTCGGTTTCATTCGCGGCAACCGGTTCGAGGACAGGTACGCGCTTCTGAAGGGCAAGGGCAAAAGCACCCGGCACCTGAAGTTCACGGACGCCGGCGAAGTGAAGAAACTGGTTATCGCTTACTATCTGCGCCAGGCGCTGAAGCTGAACAAGGAATAGTCATGAGCTCCCTCGACCTCTATCCGTCGCTCCGCGCCAACTGGTCTTACCCGACCATTGTCCGCTTTGGGCCCGGCCGTATCGCCGAGCTTCCCGAGGCTCTGAAGATCGCGGGGATCAGGCGCCCGCTCTTTGTCACCGATCCGGGGCTCGTCAACCTGCCGATCGTGGCAAAGGCGCTCGCCGTCCTGAAACAGGCAAGCATCCCGGTGGCGGTGTTCTCCAAGGTCGATGGCAACCCAACGCTCCAGAACCTCGACGATGGGCTCGCCGCCTACAAGGCCGGCGGGCACGACGGCGTCATTTCCTTCGGCGGCGGATCGGCCATGGACGTCGGCAAGGCCGTGGCCTTCATGTCCGGGCAGACACGTCCGGTCGTCGACTACGAGGACCGCGAGGACTGGTGGACGCGCGCCAACGAGAAGGGCATCGCCCCGGTCGTGGCCGTGCCGACCACCGCCGGGACCGGGTCCGAGGTCGGCCGCGCCGCGGTCCTCCTCGATCCGGCCGATCACACCAAGAAGATCATCTTCCACCCGCTGATGCTGGCGAAGGTGGTCATCGCCGATCCCGAGCTAACCCTCGACCTGCCGGCGAAAATCACGGCGTGGACCGGCATGGACGCGCTCTCCCATTGCCTGGAGGCCTATTCCAGCCCGTTCTTCCATCCGATGGGCCTCGGCATCGCGCTGGAAGGCGCTCGGCTGGTAAAGGAATGGCTGCCGGTCGCGGTTCGCGACGGCAGGAACATCGAGGCGCGCGCCTTCATGATGGCCGCCTCGTCGATGGGGGCGGTGGCGTTCCAGAAGGGACTTGGGGCGATGCACGCCATGAGCCATCCGGCGTCGAGCCTCCGTGGCACCCACCACGGTCTCACCAATGCCGTGGTGATGCCCTACGTGCTCGTCCACAACCGGCCGCTTATCGAGGCGCGGCTGACGGCGCTGGCGCGCTATCTCGACCTCCCCGGGCATTCGGCGAAGAGCGTGATCGACTGGACGCTGGCGCTCCGCGAGGAGATCGGCGTGCCGCACACGCTTCACGAGATCGGCATCGGCGAGGACATGATCGAGGAGGCGGCGCCGATGGCCGAGCACGATCCGTCGACCGGGGGCAATCCCCGCCCGCTTGTCGCCAGGGAATACGCCGCCCTCTATCGCGCCGCGATCAGCGGGACGCTCGACCACGGCGGATAGGCGGACCGGCGCGGGGGCCCGGCAGGCTGCGAGGTTCGCCCCGGCTGCCGCCAGGTTCCCACTTGTTGACTCGCCTCCCTGCCTCCGCCAAGGATGCCTCTCCCCCGTCAAGAGGGGTTCATGGGAGAAAATGCTCAATGAAAACGCTCAGCAAGATGGCATTGCTCGCCGGCACCGTCGGCCTCGCGCTTTCGGCGTTCACGCCGGTTCAGGCAGCGGGTAAGCACCTGACGATCCTGATGTCCGTTCCGGACATGGCCTTTCCCTTCTTCGTCCACATGATGGACGCGGTCAAAGCCGAAGCCACCAAGCTCGGCGACATCGACATCGTCGAAAG
>JBBQGL010000114.1:0-13831 GCA_038323025.1 Hyphomicrobiales bacterium | reverse complement strand
CACGAGGCGATCTATCTCCGCGATCCCGACGACAACGGCCTTGAACTTGCCTGGGACCGGCCGATGGAGGAATGGCCGAAGAACCCGGACGGTTCGGTCAAGATGTCCAATGCCCGCCTCGACTTCGAGGGGCTGCTTAAGGAAGGCGTTTAGCCGCCCGCGACCAGCATCGGCGGGCCGGACTGCCTTTCCGACACCTCGTGCATTCCGCGGCGGAAACCCCTATATCAGCCACGCAAATTCTCCCCGTTTCCCGGCGGCCTTGAACCGCCCTGGAGCCTGACATGCCCGAAACCCAAATTCCGGTCACGGTGTTGACCGGCTATCTCGGCGCCGGCAAGACCACCTTGCTCAACCGCATCCTGACCGAGAACCACGGCAAGAAATACGCGGTCATCGTCAACGAGTTCGGCGAGATCGGCATCGACAACGACCTCATCGTCGAGTCCGACGAGGAAGTCTTCGAAATGAACAACGGCTGCATTTGCTGCACCGTGCGCGGCGACCTCATCCGCGTCGTCGAAGGCCTGATGAAGCGGCCGGGCGGTTTCGACGGCATCCTGGTGGAGACGACCGGGCTCGCCGATCCGGCGCCGGTCGCCCAGACCTTCTTCATGGACGACGAGGTCAAGGCCAAGGCCAAGCTCGACGCGGTGGTCACGGTCGCCGATGCCAAGCACCTCCTCGGCAGCCTCGCCGACAGTCCCGAGGCGCAGGAGCAGATCGGCTTCGCCGACGTCATCCTGCTCAACAAGACCGACCTCGTATCGGCGGACGAACTGAAGAAGGTCGAGGCGCGCATCCGGGCGATCAATCCGCATGCGATCGTCCACAAGACCGAGCGCTGCGCCATCCCGCTCGACCGCGTGCTCGATCGGGGTGCCTTCGATCTCGACCGGATTCTCAGCCTCGACCCGGAATTCCTCGACGGACACGATCACGACCACGATCATCATGACCACGACCATGACGGCCATGATCACGACCACGACCACCATCACCACCATCATCACGACATCGAGGCTTCCGGGGTGAACAGCGTGTCGCTGCGCATCGGCACCCTCGACCCGAAGAAGTTCTTCCCGTGGATCGAGCGGGTGACCCAGGAGCAGGGGCCCGACATCCTGCGCATGAAGGGCATCCTCTCGCTGAAGGACGACCCGGAACGCTATGTCATCCAGGGCGTCCACATGATCATGGAGGGCAACCACCAGCGGAAGTGGAAAGACGGCGAGAAGCGCGAGAGCCGCCTCGTCTTCATCGGGCGCAAGCTTGACGGCGACAGCCTGGTGGCCGGGTTCGAGGCCTGCCTGGCGTAAGCAGGGCGGGTTCGCGGGGGCGAAGACAGCGGTGGCGAACCTTCAGTCGGTCTCGTTCGGGGCCTTCGTCGTCGAGGCGGCGTTTCTCGGCGACTCCGCCGCGTTTGCGCTCGGTGACGGCACGGTGCGCCGGCTTGTCGGCGAAGAGGCCGAAACGACGCCCGTCCACGCCGGCGCGATTCTGACCGCTACCGTTGCCGACGGAAAGCTGCTCACCGGCGGTGATGACGGCCGCGTGGCGCTGACCGATGCGGCGGGCAAGGTCGAAACACTTGCCGAGCGACCGCGAAAGTGGATCGACCAGATCGCCGCCGGGCCGGCTGGCGTTGTCGCATTCTCGGCGGGCAAGCAGGCGGTCGTCCGCTTCGCGGACGGGCGCGAACGCGCCTTCGATCATGCCCGCTCGGTGGGGGGGCTCGCCTTCGCGCCGAAGGGCTTGCGCCTTGCGGTCGCGCGCTACGACGGCGTCACGCTGTGGTGGGCCGGGACCGACGTCGAGGCGGCCTCGCTGACCTGGAAAGGGGCGCACACGGCGGTCACCTTCTCGCCCGACGGCCGCAACGTGGTTACCGCCATGCAGGAGAATGCGCTGCACGGCTGGCGGCTCGGCGACGGCAAGGACATGCGCATGACCGGCTATCCATCGAAGCCGCGCTCGCTGTCCTGGTCGGCCAGGGGCAGGTTCCTCGCCACGTCCGGCGCCAACGCAGCGATCCTCTGGCCTTTCCATTTCAAGGACGGGCCAATGGGCAAGCAGCCGCTTGAGCTCGGCGTGCGCGAGGTGCTAGTGACGCGGGTCGCCTGCCATCCCGCCGAGGAGATGCTGGCGATCGGCTATCAGGATGGCATGGTCCTGGTTGTCCGCTTCGCCGACGGCAAGGAAGCGTTGCTGCGCCGGCCGGGCGACGGACCGGTGTCCGCGCTCACCTGGGACGCATCGGGCCGGCGGGTCGCCTTCGGCACCGAGCAGGGGGCGGCCGGCGTCGCCGCCGCCTGATTGTCGGTCATATCGCGGGACGACAGCCCGCCTGACTTCGAGCGCCGCCGGACCTCATCGGCTACTGGTCCGGCTTCTCATACTTCTTCCGGCAGGAGCGATCGGCCTCGTCGAGGAACTTCGCCTGATCCGGATAGGCTTTCTGCAGCTGGTCATAGCCGGATTGGGGGTTCGCACCCGAAACCAGGAGGCGCTTGGCATCCCGCTTCATCGTGTTGAAGGACGCGAGCAGGCAGTCCTTTGGGTATGTCGTCGGCGCTGAGATTGGACGGCGCGTGTTCCGCAAATGCCTTGTCCATCATGTCCGTGAGCTTCTTCCCGTACCCCAAGTCCTCGTCGGCAGTGCCCCAGGTTCCGTCGGCGCCGAGCAGGAAGGTCCGCCCGTCGGCGCTCCTGGCGACGACATAATACGTGCCGTCGTCGTTAAGCTGGTAGGTCTTGCCGGTGTCGTCCTTGGCGATGATCGGGTCGGCAAGCGCCGGGCCCGCGAGGAGACCCAAAACAGCCGCGGCGACGGCGAATCTGACGGGCATCTCTCCCTCCCTTTTGATGAACCCCGGGCGACAGCTTGCCTCGTCTCCCAGGCATTCGCCAGTCCTTCCGCACGGATGAGACGCTAGAAGCAGCGCTCCAGGTCGGCGTCCAGACGTGGAGCCATCTCGGGATGATCCCGCAGCAGGTTTTTCGCGCCGCGCTCGAAGTCGCTGACCTCGAGGATTTGCGCTTTGGCCGCCGGCGGGAGGCCGGCGACCGCCCTGGCAATGCAGTCCTTCACGGACCGGCGCTGCTCCAGCGGCATCTCGCGGCCCTCGTCCTCGACCCATGCATCGATGCTCGCGGTCAATCGCGCTTCCGTTGCGGGATCGGTGGAGGCTGTGGCGGCGCCGGCAGGTTGCCAACTTCCATCGGGTGTCAGGACAAACTCGCGGCCGTCGCCGGAACGGACGACCATGCCGTAGGTGCCGTTGTCTCCAAGCCGGTAGGTCTGGCCAAGCTGGTCGGTGGCGGTGATCGGTTCGGCGGCTGCCGCACCTGACGCCAGGCCAACCCCCATCGTGACGGCGATTGCGAACGGTAGGCTCATCGCTTGCGGTCTCCGTTTCTTCAACTGACCAGCACGTTCCTGAACTGCCAGGGGTCGCTCTCGTCGATGTCCTCGGGGAAGAAGCCCGGGCGGTTCGCGAGCGGCGTCCAGTCCGTATAGAAGCCGTTGACCGGACCGAGATACGGGCGCTGGACTTCGAGGCAGCGGCGATAGTCCATCTCATCCGCCTCGACGATGCCGGCCTCGGGGTTCTCGAGCGCCCAGACCATGCCCGCAAGCACGGCTGAAGTTACCTGCAGGCCGGTGGCGTTCTGGTTCGGGGCAAGGCTGCGCGTCTGGTCGATGGAGAGCTGCGAGCCGTACCAGTAGGCGTTCCAAGCATGGCCGTAGAGAAGCACGCCCAGCTCGTCGATGCCGTCGATGATCTCGGTCTCGCCGAGGATGTGGTGCTCGTCCTGCATCACGCCGGCGCGACCAAAGAGTTCGTGCAGCGAAAGCACGGCGTCGTTGGCGGGATGGTAGGCGTAGTGGCAGGTCGGGCGGTAGACGACCGCGTCGCCCTCGCGGTGCGTCAGGTAGTCGGCGATCGAGATCGACTCGTTGTGGGTGACAAGGAAGCCGTATTGGGGCCCGGGCGTCGGGCACCACGACCGGACGCGGGTGTTGGCGCCGGGCTGGAGCAGGTAGATCGCCGCCTGGCAGCCCTCGGCGTGGGTGCCGGCGTTCTGCGGCATCCAGGTCTCGTGGGTGCCCCAGCCGAGCTCGGCCGGCTGCATGCCTTCGGACAGGAAGCCCTCGACCGACCAGGTGTTGACGAAGGCGCCCATCTTCTTCGGCGTGCGGGCGCGCTGGGTGTCGCGCTCGGCGATGTGGATGCCCTTGATGCCGAGGTCCCTGGCCAGCTTCGCCCAGCCCTCGCGCGTCGTCGGCTCGCTGAAATTCGGCAGGTCGACGTTGGCGACGAGGTCGATCATCGCCTGCTTGACGAACCACGAGACCATGCCGGGATTGGCGCCGCAGCAGGAGACCGCGGTCGAGCCGCCGGGATTCTTCCGTCGCTCGGCGAGGACGCTTTCGCGGAGCGCGTAGTTGGAGCGGGCGGCGGGGTCCATCTTCGGGTCGAAGTAGAAACCCGGCCACGGCTCGGTCACCGTGTCGATGTAGAGGACGCCGAGCTCGCGGCAGAGCCGCATGATATCGAGCGACGAGGTGTCGACGGAAAGGTTGACGCAGAAGCCGCGCCCTCCGCCGTTCTGCAAAAGGGGAGGGAGGAGTGTGCGATAGTTGTCGCGCGTCACCGCCTCGTGGATGAATTTGCCGCCGACCGACTCGATCACCGGCTTGCCGCGGTCGTCCGGGTCGACGACCACGAGGCGCGCTATGTCCACCTCGAAATGGCGGAGGATGAGCGGGAGGGTGCCCTTGCCGATGGAGCCGAAGCCGATCATCACGACCGGTCCGTCGATCTTCCCGTAAATGGGCCAATCCGCCATGCCGCCGCTCCCTTTTCAGTCCTTCGCCGGTGATGGATTGAACTCCCCGGCGCGTCAACCCTTTGCGCCCCAAACTGGAAACGCGGGCCCAATGCCCCATTTTCCGGCGGGGTCACAAAATGGCCGCCAGCATGTCGGACTGAAACGGCGAGGGCGACCCGCAGGAACGAAATATCCCATGACCCCACGGAAATGGCTTCCGGCCAGCCTGATCGTCCTCGTCCTCGGTTTCAACACCGCCTATGGCGACGAGGCGCCGCCCAAATCGGGCAACGCAACCTTCGACCAGGCCGTGAAGGTGGTCATGGACAATTTCTATGACACCTCCGTGTTGCCGCGCTTCACGGCGGCCGTCGGAGAAGCGATCGCCGGACTGCCGGCCGACCGGGCCGCGCAGCCTGAGGCGATCGATGCGGCCATAGATCAGGTCCTCGCCTCGCTCGATTCGTCGCACACCGGCCACTACGACGCCAACCAGCTCGACTACTACGAACTCGCGGATATTTTCCGCTTCAATTTCCGCCAGGACCTGCGGCGGCTCTTCCCGCCCGAGGGCAAGATCACCTATCCCGGGATCGGCATCGCCTCGGCGGTCATCCTCGGCAAGCGCTTCGTCACCGACGTCTATGACGGCGGCCCTGCGGCCAAGGCGGGGATTCTTGCCGGCGACGAGATCCTGTCGGCCGACGGCGCGCCGTTCCAGGAGATCGGGTCGTTTCGCGGCAAGGTCGGGTCGAATGTGAAGTTGGAGATTCGCCGCCAGGCCGACGCGGCGCCTCTGACCATCGAGGTGCCGGTGACGGAGCTGGAGCCGAGCGATGCCTTGATCGAGGGCATAACCAGCAGCGCCCGGGTGATCGAGCGCGACGGCAAGAAGATCGGTTACCTCCACATCTGGACGCTTGCCGGCGGCGATGTGCAGGAAGCGATCAACGCCGCCTTGACCGGGCCGCTTGCCTCCGCCGACGCGTTGGTGGTCGACCTCCGCGGGCGCTGGGGCGGCGGGCCGCCCGACGGTGCGGAAGTATTTCTTGGCGGCACGCCACCGTTTCGCTTCATCGAGCGGAACGGCAAGGGCACGGTCAGCAACGTCCGCTGGCACAAGCCGGTGGTCGCGCTGATCGACGAAGGGTCGCGCAGCGCGCTGGAGGTTTTCGCCTATGCCCTGCAGGCGAAGGGCATTCCGCTGGTGGGCAGCCGCACCGCCGGCGCGCTCCTCGGCGCGCGCGGATATATGCTGCCGGACGGGTCGCTGCTCGAGATCCCGGTCGCCGGCGTCGAACTCGACGGCCAGAAGCTGGAGGGCGTGGGCGTCACCCCGGACATCAGCGTGCCGTTCGACATCCGCTACGCCAACGGCCGCGACCCCCAATTCGACGCGGCGATGGAGCGGGCGCTGGCGACCCTGCTCGCCAGGGAGCCGCGCGCCGGCTGAGGCCTCCGATTGCCGCCTTGCCGGAATCGTCCGGCCGCGCCATCTCTTGCAGAGAAATCCAACCACCTCCGGACTCCCGATGACCGAAACCAATCCGTTCCTGACTGTCTGGACTTCGCCGTTCGGCCTGCCACCCTTCGACCGGATAAGGCCGGAGCACTTCCGTCCGGCGTTCGACGCCGGGATCGCCGAGCAGAAAGCGGCCGTGGATGCGATCGCCGGCGACCTCGCTGAACCGACGTTCACCAACACGATCATCGCCATGGAGACGAGCGGGCTGAAGCTCGATCAGGTCGCGGCGGTGTTCTTCGCGCTGTCGGGTACCGACAGCAGCGACGCGATCGAGGCGACCGAGCGGGATATCGCGCCGATACTGGCGCGGCACAGCACCGAGATTGCCCTCAATTCAGGCCTGTTCCGGCGGATCGACGCGCTGTGGCAGAAGCGCGGGAAGCTCGGGCTGTCGGCAGAGCAGGAACGCGTCCTCGACCGCTATCACACCATTTTCGTGCGGGCTGGCGCCCATCTCGACGAGGCGGGAAAGTCGCGCCTGGCGCAGTTGAACGAACGCCTCGCCACACTCGGCACGCTCTTCAGCCAGAATGTGCTGGCGGACGAGAAGGCCTACACCCTCGTCCTTGAGGGTGAAGCGGGCCTTGCCGGCTTGCCGGACTGGCTGCGCAGCGCGGCGGCCCAGGCGGCCGCGGACCGCGGCCTTGCCGGCAAGCATGTGATCACCCTGTCGCGCTCGAGCATCGAGCCGTTCCTCGAATACTCGACGCGGCGCGACCTCCGCGAAAAGGCGTTCGAGGCGTGGACCCGGCGCGGCGAGAACGGTGGCGCCAGCGACAACCGCGCCATCATGGCCGAGACGATCGCGCTCCGCTGGGAACGGGCGCGCCTGCTCGGCTTCGACAGCTACGCGCATTTCCGCCTCGCCGACACGATGGCGAAGGCGCCCGACGCGGCGGTCGGGCTGCTCAAGTCGGTGTGGGCGCCGGGCAGGGCGCGAGCGATGAAGGAGGCGGGCGAGCTGCAGGAGCTGATCGCCGAGGAAGGGGGCAACTTCGAGGTCGCGCCCTGGGACTGGCGGCACTACGCCGAGAAGCTGCGCAAGCGCCGCTTCGATTTCGACAGCGCCGAAACCAAGCCGTACTTGCGTCTCGACAACATGATTGCAGCGGCCTTCGACACGGCCAGCCGGCTTTTCGGGCTTGCCTTCGAGGAGCTGCATGGCGTGCCCCTCTATCACCCCGACGCGCGCGTCTGGCAGGTGACGGGAGCCGACGGTAAGCTCGTCGGCATCTTCATCGGCGACTACTTTGCCCGCTCATCGAAAAGGAGCGGCGCGTGGATGACGGGGCTGCGCGACCAGCAACGGCTGACCGGCGACGTGCGCCCGATCGTGATGAACGTGATGAACTTCTCCAAGCCGTCGGAAGGCGAGCCGGCGCTGCTTTCCTTCGACGACGCGCGCACGCTTTTCCATGAGTTCGGCCACGCCTTGCACGGACTTCTTTCCGACGTGACCTATCCGCTGATCGCCGGCACCAGCGTTGCCCGCGATTTCGTCGAGCTGCCTTCACAGCTCTTCGAGCATTGGCTGGAACAGCCGGAGGTCCTGCGCCGCTACGCCAGGCATGCCGAGACCGGCGAGCCGTTGCCGGAAGCGCTGCTCGAAAAGATCCTGGCCTCGCGCACGTTCAACCAGGGCTTTGCGACGGTCGAGTACACCTCATCGGCGCTGGTCGACATGGACCTGCATCTCTTGCCCGCGGCCGGCGGCGTCGATGTCACCGCGTTCGAGAGGGGGGTGCTCGAGCGCATCGGGATGCCGAAGGCGATGGCGATGCGGCACCGGTCGCCGCATTTCCAGCACATCTTCTCCGGCGACGGCTATGCCGCCGGCTACTACAGCTACCTGTGGTCGGAGGTTCTCGACGCCGATGCCTTCGACGCGTTCAAGGAAACCGGCGACGTTTTCGACAAGGCGACGGCGAAGCGCCTCCACGACTACATCTACTCTGCCGGATACCTGCGCGATCCGGCCGAGGCCTACCGGAAATTCCGCGGGCGCGATCCCGACCCCGCGGCGCTCCTCAAGAAGCGCGGGCTCGACGCGCTCACCGGCATGGACGACGCCATGGCTGGGTGACGCTGGCCTCTCTCCCGTTGTGCGTCCTTCGAGGCTCGGCCTTGCGGCCGAGCCCCTCAGGATGGCGATGTGGGTGGGACGTAAGGCGAAATGCGTGGGCGGAAGGCGATGAGGGTTAAGCGGATGGCGGACGGGTGCGGTGACGTATTGTGAACCTGCCGCGCCGCGCCAAGGGGCTGGCCTGCCGACCGAGCTCCTCAGGATGGCGATGGGTGGGACGGATTGCCGATGTCGGCGATGCCGACTTTGGCGAGGGAACCCAACGCCGGCATTTCGCTCCGGTAAACCAACCCCGCCATCCTGAGGTGCGAGCGAAGCGAGCCTCGAAGGACGCGTTACCGGTCTGTGCCCGGAGCCTCGAAGGGTGATGGTCAGCTGCCAAAAAATAAGGCGGGCCGGAGCCCGCCTTTTTCGAGACAAAGAACAGAGGCGTCAGATCACGTAAGCCTTCAGCGGGGCGAAGCCGTTGAAGCCGACCGCCGAGTAGGTCTGCGTGTAGGCGCCGGTGCCTTCGATCAGCACCTCGTCGCCGATCGATAGCGAGACGGGAAGCTCATAGGGCTTCTTCTCGTAAAGCACGTCGGCCGAATCGCAGGTCGGCCCGGCGATGACGCAGGGCGCGCTGACGCCGCCATCGTGGGCCGTGCGGATCGGATAGCGGATCGCCTCGTCCATGGTCTCGGCGAGGCCGCCGAACTTGCCGATGTCGAGATAAACCCAGCGCACGTCGTCGTCCGCGGCCTTTTTCGAGATCAGGACGACCTCGGCCTTGATGATGCCGGCGTCGCCGACCATGCCGCGGCCGGGCTCGATGATGGTCTCGGGAATGCGGTTGCCGAAATGCTTGCGGAGCGCGCCGTGGATGGCGCGGCCGTAAGCCTTCATCGCCGGGATCTCCTTCAGGTATTTCGCCGGGAAGCCGCCGCCGAGGTTCACCATGCGCAGCTGGATGCCGCGCTCGGAGAGCGTGCGGAATACCTCCGCCGTTGCCTTGAGGGCCATGTCCCAGGCGCGCGGGTTGGGCTGCTGCGAGCCGACATGGAAGGACACGCCATAGGCGTCGAGGCCAAGGCGATGGCCGTGCTCAAGCACGTCGATGGCGAGATCCGGATCGCAGCCGAACTTCCGCGACAGCGGCCACTCGGCGCCGTCGCCGGCGCAAAGGATGCGGCAGAAGATGCGCGCGGCCGGAGCGGCGCGGGCGATCTTCTCGACCTCCTCGTGGCAATCCACGGCAAACAGCCGGATGCCACGGGCAAAGGCAGCCGCGACGTCGCGTTCCTTCTTGATCGTGTTGCCGTAGGAGATGCGCTCGGGCGTGGCGCCGGCGGCGAGCGCCATGTCGATCTCGGGGACCGAGGCGCAATCGAAGGACGAGCCGAGCTCGGCAAGCAGGCGGAGAACTTCCGGCTCGGGATTGGCCTTCACCGCGTAGAAGACGCGGCTGTCCGGCATCGCGCGGGCGAAGGTCAGGTAGTTGTCGCGGACGACCTCGAGGTCGACCACCAGGCAGGGGCCGTCGGGTCGTCGGAGTCGAAGAAAATCGCGGATACGGTCAGTCATTCCCGGGAACTCCCAAGCGAAGGGTTGAAACCGCCGGACCGTTTCGTTGACGGAGCGCCGCGATGGAGACGGCATATCCGTAACGTTGCAGTCCGGTTTGCCGGCTTGAGGCCAGCTGGTTTTCCGGTTGGTCAGTCGAGAGGCGGACAGGGCAGTCCGGTCTTTCGCTGCCTTCGCTTGGAGCGGGAGACCCGTTCCGCACGCCCGGCAAGATGTAGATGCCTCTTCAGTAACCCCGGCTGATGGAGAGCCGGCAGAGACCAAAAAAGCCCGCTACGTCGTTGCTTTAAGCCGCGTCCTTCGAAGCACCCGGGAGACATTCCCGTTAGTTCGCCCTCGGACAACTCTGCGACCACAGGCACGTGCGAATTTGGGCAAGGGGAGACGTAATCTTGAATCGTTTCGGATTCAAGAATGAATCTGCCCCCGCGGCAAAAAAGTTGCCGGGGACCTGGGAGTAACCACCATGGCCAGCTTCGACACCCACCGCCTAGCCGCCGTTCCCGACGCGATTGCCCCGGACGGCTCCGAGGTGCGGCTGCTCGCCGCCACCGGACGCGGCAGCATGGCGCACTTCCGCCTGCCGGCCGGCGCGGTGTCGAAAGCGGTGCGGCACCGCTCCGTCGAGGAGGTCTGGTATTTTGTCGCCGGGAGCGGCGAGATGTGGCGCCGCCTCGGGGACGAAGAGGAGACTGTCGCCGTCGCGCCCGGCGTCTCCGTTTCCATCCCGGTTGGTACGGTCTTCCAGTTCCGCGCCGCGAGTGACGCGGCGCTTGAGGCCGTGGCGGTGACGATGCCGCCGTGGCCGGGCGCGGAGGAGGCCGTGCCGGCCGAGGGCTCCTGGCCGGCGACGGTTTAAGGGCGTCAAGCCGTCCTGCGGGTCGCCTCGTTCGCCTTGTTGCGTTCGCGGGCGCGGGTACCCGCCCCGGCGGCATCGAGAGGGCTGCCGGTCTCGAGGAGGGTTTTCAGGCTCGAAAGGATTTTGGGCCATCCGCCGGAGACCGCCTCGATGGTCTTCGAGTGGTCGCGCTCGGTTTCGTGGGTCACCGTCAACTGGATCGAGTCTTCCTTGGGGGCGATGTCGAAGGTGCAGCGCGTGTAGCCCTCTTTCTTCAGCGCGGGCGTCATCTCATGACGCCATTTGATGACCAGCCGCTTCTCCGGCTCGATCTCCAGGATCTCGCCGGCGTCGCTGACGGTCCCGTCGGCGAAGACCATCTTCCACGGCGATCCGGGCTTCCATTCGGTCTCGAGGGCCACGCCGAACCAGTACTGTCTCGTGAATTCGGGTTTGGTCAGGGCCTCCCAAAGCTTTGCCGGTGTCGTTCGGATGTAGGTTACGTAGACGAAAGTGCTGCTCATCGTTCTCTCCTCTGTGTTTTTCGTTCGGGGGCGGGGGCGGGGGCGGCTAGCTGGCCTCGACGGTCTTGACCAGACCGGCCAGAATTGCCGGCCAGCCGTTTTTCAGCGCCTCGGCGGCCTTGCTGCCTTCGATGAAATCGTCATGGACGAGGGTCAGCTTCACGCCGTCGCCATCGGGCTCGATGGTGAAGGTGACGCGCGAATCCGGCTCCTTGCTCATCTCGCCCCACGCGATGTGCCACGAGAAAGAGAGCTTGCGGGGCCTGTCGGCAACCAGCACCCGGCCGGTGTCGGGCGCGCCCTGTGGCTTCACGAAGGTGATCGGCGAACCGACCTTCCAGTCGGATTCCACGCGCGTGCCGTACCAGTAGCGTGCCGTGAAGGCGGGGTCGGTCAGCGCCTGCCAGACGCGCTCCGGCGTCGACTTGATGCTGTTGACGTAAACGAGTTCAGGCTTCGCCATCGTCCTTGTCCTCCAGGGCGCGCTTCAGATCGGCGAGCGCGGCAATGCGCGTGCGTTCGTACTTGCCGATCCAGCGGTCGTAGATCTCCCCGATCGGCGCGGGGTTCAGGTAATGCAGCTTCTCGCGCCCGCGCCGGAGCGTTGCCACCAGGTTCGCGTTTTCCAGCACCGCCAGGTGCTTGGTCACGGCCTGACGGCTCATCGCCATGCGCGCGCACAGTTCATTCAGCGTCTGCCCATTGTCGGTGCGCAGACGGTCGAGGAGTTCCCGCCGGGTCGGATCGGCGAGGGCCTTGAACACCTCATCCATTGGCGATGAAGATAGGCAACCAAATGGTTGCATGTCAAGTCCAGGTGACATGTGTCCGATTCAGGTAGAAGAGGGCGCATGAGCGAAACGGTCGTCGGCGAACGGGGAATGGTGGTGGCGCCGCATCGCGCGGCGGCCGAGGCAGGCGCGGAGATTCTCCGGGCAGGGGGCAACGCGATCGAGGCGATGATCGGCGCCGCGGCGACCATCGCCGTCGTCTATCCCCATCTCAACGGACTGGGCGGTGATGCGTTCTGGCTCATCGCCGAGCCGGGCAGGCCGCCCCGCGCCATCGACGCCTCGGGCGCCGCCGGTTCCTTCGCCACGCGCGAACGATACGAAAAGAAGGGCTACCACCGCGTTCCGAAGCGCGGCGTCGACGCGGCGCTGACGGTCGCGGGCGCGGTTTCCGGCTGGGGACTGGCGGCCGGGATTGCCGGTGCGCTCGGCGGCCGGTTCCCGCGGGTCGACCTGCTCAGCGATGCGATTTCCCGGGCGAGGGACGGCACGCCGACCAGCCCGTCCTTGTACCGGGCGACCGGGCAATACCTTGCCGAACTCGCGCCGGTGCCGGGGTTTGCCTCCCATTTCCTCGCCGCCGGTAAGGCACCTCCGCAAGGCACCCTGCTGAAGCAGCCCCCGCTGGCGGATACCCTCGACCATCTCGCCCGGGCCGGATTCGACGATTTCTACAAGGGCGACGTTGCGAGCGAAATCTCCGCCGACCTCGAAGCCGTGCGGGCGCCGGTGACGCGCGAGGACCTGAGGAAGCACGAGGCGCGGCTGATGAAGCCGCTCGTCGTCGAACTGACCGACGCGACGATATTCAACACGCCGCCGCCGACGCAGGGCCTCGCCTCGCTGGTTCTCCTCGGGTTGTTCGACCGGTTGGGCGTGAAGCGGGGCGAGAGCTTCGAGCACATCCATGGCCTGCTGGAGGCGGCCAAGTACGCCTATGCCCTCCGCAATGCGGAGGCGGCCAACGCCGACGGCGATGTATCCGAATTCCTCGAACGATCGTGGCTGGATGCGCGCGTGCAGGCGATCGACATGCGCCACGCTGGCCTGTTCTCGCTCGCGACCGAGCCGGGGGACACGGTCTGGCTCGGCGCCATCGACCAGCGCGGCCTTGCTGTGTCGTTCATCCAGTCGCTTTTCTACAGCTTCGGTTCCGGAGTGGTCCTGCCGCGGACGGGTATCGTCTGGCAGAATCGCGGCTTCTCCTTTTCACTCGACCCGAAGGCCGACAACGCGCTGGAGCCGGGCAAGAAGCCGTTCCATACGCTCAACCCGCCGCTGGCGCGGTTCCGCGACGGACGCACGCTCTGCTACGGAACCAGCGGCGGCGACTGGCAGCCGCTGGTTCAGGCGGAGGTCTTCACCCGCTACGCGCGCTTCGGCATGACGCCGGGCGATGCCCTCGACGCGCCCCGGTTCATCCTGTCGACGAAGCCCGACCGTCCGCGCGGCGAGGTCACGATGGAGGGCCGCTTCGACCCGGACGTGATCCGGGCGCTGGCGAATGCCGGGCATGATATCCGGGTTGCGGTGGAGCCGTATGTCCACAGCATGGGGCATGCGGGCGTCCTGGTGCGGCGCGCCGACGGGCGTTTTCTGGGCGCCGCCGATCCGCGGTCCGACGGGGCCGCTATTTCTGCCTGAACGGGGGTGACAGAGGGGGAGGAGAAT
>JBBQGL010000113.1:0-13954 GCA_038323025.1 Hyphomicrobiales bacterium | reverse complement strand
TCACCTTTTTACCCTTCACTTTCAGCGTCAGGACGCAGCCACCGACTGTCGTCACCTGATGCGCGCCGCCCGTCGTCCTTAACCATTCCCATGACCACGCTGGCGGTCGCCTTGGCCGGCACCACGTGGCAAGTGAGGATCTTCACCAGCGTCGCCTTGTTCTCCGTAGCCATCCGGTGTAGGCCGCCGGGCTATGCGGTCGACCGCTTTCAACGCTTCAGGAGCGTCGGGTCGTCTTGGTGGAGTTTGATCAGCTCGATCAGGGTCTCGATTCCGAAGTCGGTCAACGCCATCACGGCAGCCTCGCCGAGCCCTCGGATCCAGATCACGCCGTCTTCGGTGTCCATTTCGCAGGCGACCTCAAACAGCCAGTCCTCGCTTTCGCCGTGGTCTGCTGCGACCTGGCTGATCGTCGTGACGTGATCGACCTTGTTCACGTGCATGATCAGGCAGCCCGAGCGGAGATCGTCGGATTTTGCGTCGCCCAGTTCCACGGCAGCAACTCATCGAGCCGGTGCGCGGGATGGGCGGCGATGCGTGCGAGGACGTCGGTGAGCCACGCCTGCGGATCGACGCTATTCATCTTCGCCGTGACGATAAGACTGTACATGGCAGCAGCGCGTCGACCGCCGCGATCAGACCCGCAGAACAGCCATGATTTTCTTCCAAGTGCGATGCCGCGCAGCCCGCGCTCGGCGGCATTGTTCGAGAGGCAAACGCGGCCATCCCTGAGGAACAGGGTGAAGGCCGGCCAGCGCTTGAGAACGTAATTGATGGCCTTGACCAGGTCATGCCCGCGCGAGAGCCCGGCCGCCTGCTCGCGCATATAGACCCGGAGATCATCGACCAGCGGCCGGCTCAGGTTTTGCCGGACCGCCAGCCTCTCTTGAGGTCTCTTGCCGTTGATAGACCGCTCGATCTCGAACAGCGCGTCGATGCGGCGCACGACCTCGATCGCGATCGGCGATAGAGGGATTTCCTTTTTGCCCGCAGCCTTGCGACGCGCATTCTCGTCAAGATCGGCCATGGCAAAGAAGGGGCGCCGCGCATGCACCCAACATGCCGCCTCCCGGACCGGGTCGGGTTTTCGATTCGCCAGATAGAGCTTGTTGTAGCCGTCATAGGCGTCCGCCTGCAGGATGCCGGCATATCCCGCCAGATGCGCCTGCGGATGCTCGCCGCGGCGATCGCGCGAGTAGTAGAACATCGCCGCGGGCGGCCCGGCGCCGCCAAACGGCTTGTCGTCTCGAACATAAACCCAGCACCGCCCGGTATCGGTTTTGCCCGCAGCCAGAACCGGCACGGTCGTATCGTCGCCATGCAGACGCTCGGCGGCCATAACATGAGCTTCGACAAGCCGAAGGAGCGGATCGAGCGCCGTGCAGACCGATCCAACCGCGTCGGCCATGGTCGACAGCGCGATCGGCGCGCCTTCCAGGGCATAACGCTCGGCCTGACGGTTCAAAGGCTGGTGCTGACCGAACTTCTCGAACACGATCATCGCCAGCAGGCTCGCTCCCGCCCATCCCCGCGCGATCACATGGAACGGCGCCGGCGCTTGCGAGATTTTCTCGCAATCCCGGCAGGTGAACTTCTCGCGAACCGTCTCGATCACCTTCCACTGACGCGGCTGCGTTTCCAGCGTGCGCGTCACATCCTCGCCGAGCTTGCGCAGGCGATGGCTCCCGCAGCATGCGCATGCCGTCGGCGGGTCGATCACCACGCGCTCGCGGGGAAGATGGTCGGGGAACGTATTGCGCTCGGGACGCTTGCGCGTAAATCCGGCGACCGTCGTCTTGGCGACGGCTTTCTCCGCCGCCAGCTCGTCTTCGGTCGCGCTGGCTTGCAGCTCTTCGAAGCTGAGCGCCAGTTGATCGATCAGGCGCGCCGAGCGCTCTGACCGCTGCCCGTAGACCTGACGCTCCAGTTTCGCGATCCGAAGCTTCTGCTGCGCGATCAGCGCCAGGTCTTCGGACGCTTTCGCGCGGGCGATCGCCAGTTCCGCTTTCAGGGCGGCGTTTTCTCGGGCAAGAACGACGCGAGCGGCATCCATGAGACGAAGTGAATCATAAATCGAGTGATTTGAGGCGCCCCAAAATGCAGGGCGGCCTAATATTTTTCGCCTCGGCGCGCGCTCTTCAGCCCGCGCTCCTGGGCCGCCACGTCAGCTGTGGATTCCGCCAGTCTATCCCTTCGAGCATGTACGCCATTTGCGCCGCCGAGATCGACACCGCGCCGCCTGACGCCGATGGCCATATGAACTTTCCCCGGTCCAGTCGTTTGGCGTAAAGCGACAGCCCGATTCCATCATGCCAGAGGATCTTGGCCAGATCGCCGCGACGGCCTCGAAAAATATAAAGATCGCCGGCATGGGGATCGCGCTTCAGGCTCTCCTGAACCTGAAGCGCCAGGCCCTGCATGCCGCGCCGCATGTCGGTATGGCCAGTCGCAATCCACACCCTGACACCGCTCGGAATCGGAATCATCGCCGCGACAGCGCCTTCAATACCCGCGACAACGCCCCCGTCTCGACGTCGGCCCAGACAATGATCCGGTCGCCTTCCGCAAGAACAATTTCCATCTGGCCGACTGCCTCCGGACAATGCCCTTCCGCGGCCAATCCTGGCGCAATCGTCACGGGCAGCAGCGGCGCCAAGTCGTTGTCCGAGGTCCGCTCGACGCCCATCTTGCGCCGCCACGTGAACAAGAGATTGGCATTCAACTCGTGGCGTCGAGCAACCTCGGCGATCGACGCCCCTTCTTCGAGGCTCTCTTCAACGATCCGACGCTTCTCGTCCCGCGTCCAGGATCGACGCCGGCGCGCCGCCGGCGCGAAATCACCGTCATTGCCGTCCGACATCAGCGGTAGTGTCCATCATCCGATAGCGGACACCATCGTCACGCCACTCTTCAGATAGCTATCCGCGGACACCGCGCCATGCCAGGCGGCCGCCGGCGAAGAGATACCAAGAATGCCCGCCTGACACCGATTGGTCGAGAGCATCTGGTGAAGGCAGTGCAGAGCGGGCAGAGGCCGGAGGCCGCGGCGCGAGCCGTAGGCGTCTGCCCGCGGACGGTGCGCAAATGGGTAGGGCGCTATCGGAGCGAAGGTCTGGCGGGCCTGGCAGATCGCTCCTCGCGCCCGCGTCGCCTAAGCTAGCCGACCCAATGCCTCGAGTTCCTTCATACCGGCTTCGTTCAATGCCACCCCGCTGTGAACGACCAATTCGCCGGACGGCAATCGGATGACGACCATGTTCCGATGAAGGGGGGCGTTTATTTGGCCACGAATGACCCACAAGCTCGGCAAGAGCTCGTTGAAGCTGCCATGCGGATAGATACGATGGTCTGCCATGACATTCCCCGAGATTGATCGGTGACCAGACAGATCGCGGTCGGATCAGAATAGCATTTCCAGTGGATCGCGACATTTCGGCCGGGGCGGTCGTGAAACACATCGCTATCTCGGGAGATACTCGACTTGCCAAAAGATCTTTGATTTCCCGAGTGTCACCGCTGGCCTCAATTGCGTGGACTAAGACGCCATGGAGAGGACCGCGCGGTGATCTTCCGGCCGAAGATTCCGGCGAAACTGACGATGAGCATAGAGATTCCGACATTCCACATCAGGATCATCAGGCTGGCATCGAGAACGTGAAATAGGGTCAATGCCGTCGCGGTGATCGCGGCCACCGAAAGACCGCCGACCAGCGCGACCGGCGTCGGGCGCAGGGGCGCTGCATGGCGGAGCATCACCAAAAGCGCGAGTGAAAGCGGGAGGCTGGTCAGCACCAGGGTCGCAAAGCAGCGCGCGGTTTCACCGAAGGTGATGCCGTTTGGATCGACCGCGACCCAGTTGGTGAGGCATTGGTACCCGATGTTTGCCATCCACAGCGCGAGCGCGGGAGCGGGAAGCAACAGCCAAAAGCGGGAACGGTCGGGGAGGCTGACCATGAACGCCGAGACCGCGGCCAGAACCCCAGTCAAAAGTGAGCCGGCGAGGCCAATGGTAAAGCCGGGTTGCGGCAGACGCTGGAGTAGGTCCGGACGTATACCCTGACTGACGGTGAGCAGCCCAAGGATCAACGCCGCCAGCATCAGCCACAGGGCAGAGCGAAGCAGCGGCGGGCGCAATCGCTTCACTGGCGTCAGATGGCCGGCAAGCGCGCGGATGAGGTCGGGGGTCGAGGTCAATGTTCGCTCCGACTGGTCAACTTATTACGAAGGTTCTTGAGGGCCCGGTGGGTGGCAACTTTGAGAGCCGAGATCGACATTCCCGAAACCGCGGAAGCCTGCTTGAGCGACATTTCCTTGAGCTTCAGCAGCTGGATCGCCTGCCGTTGACCCGCCGGAAGTCTGTCGACAGCTACCTCCAGCCCATGGGGTTCCGACTTTTCCTCGATGTTCGCCGAAGGATCGGCAAAGGCTTCATGCTCTTCAGTGATTTGTGCTTCACGCGCTCGCCTCCGCCCCTGGCGCCGCAAGCGGTCGACAAGGCGACGATCGGCAATGGCGACAAGCCAGGGTCCGAACGGACGAGCCGGATCGTATGTCGCCCGAACGGTATGAACAGTCACCAGGATGTCCTGAACCGCGTCTTCGATGTCGCTGGGATTCCGATGCCGCCGCGTTGCCAGAGATCGCAAATACGGGGTGATTTCCTCGAGCAATCGGCGGTAGGCGGTCCCGTCACCGCCCTGCGCACGGCCCATCAAAATGGACCAGTCGAGATCACGGTTCTCAGCTGAGCCGCCGTCTCCGGCTTCCTCGCGGCGCTTGGCTGTGGGCAAGGTGCTGACCAGCGTCAAGGATCGCGCTCGAAGCGGTAGATCAGAGGTCATCGATGACGTCCGGCTGACGGAAGCGTCAAGGCCGTTCGATCCGGAAGCGCCGCAATACCACGGTCGAGATCAGCCCATCAATGGAAAGAGGCCCACCACCCAAAGCCATGATAGCGAGAGCGATAGCTGCCCAATAAAGGTGAAAGTTGACCCAACCGTCCGGGGCGACAAGTTGAATGACACCTGTCATCAGCAGAAGTCCGAGTCCGACGAAGCGCGTGCCGATGCCGAGAATGAGCAGGATTGGCAGGACGATTTCGGCCATGCCCACAACATGCGCCACGATGATCGGATACGGAAAGGGATACTCGCCGCCGAAGATGTGAAGCCGGAATTCCTCCTGAAACAAATACGCAGCACTCGGCGACAGCGACAGGAAGCCGTCCCATCGCGTCAATCCCGACCTGAAGAACGGCAGAGCCAGGGCAATCCGCAAAACTGGGGGAGCGAGCAATGTTCCTACCCGGGTCAGCCACGTCAGCAAGAGCTGGACACCGCGGACCGCCGTGGAAATTCGATCTTGTCCGTTGGCCTCATTCAGGGAACGCATACGTCACTCGCTGCGCCTGTAATTCTAGCTGAGGGTTCAGCTGCCACCCGATGAGCGCTCCCATCTGGATGACGCCTGCGATGTTGCCCGCAAGATCGAACCTCGGGCTTTCCCGCATCGCCGCCTTGGCCGCCTCTTCCAGAGTTTTGCTCTCCCTTAGTGCGTTGATGAAGACTGCACCGCTCGGCGCCATGGTCCGGACCTCGACCTCGGCGAACGGGCGAATGATCAGAGCGTCCTGGGCCACGGCGAGATCGACCGGCTCCGGATTGGCCCCCTCCAGGTTCATCTGCCAGATCGTGACGACAGGATAGTTCGAGCGTAAGAGGCGAAGTGTTGGGTGAAGCGTGAATATCAAGCCGCCGATATGCTCCGCCGGAATGGCCGCGAGGTGTTCGTGCCCAAGCGGTTCGGCCTCGCGCGCGTTGTAGGCTTCTGCCCAGGCGCGTTCGAGACGGGCGACGTCGGCAAGGTATGGAACGGCGGCGGCGGGCGAGAATCTGCTGATGAAATCTGGAAAATCGCAGCCGTAGTCGAGCATGATCGGCGAGCGGGGAGGATGCCGCACCGCATACGCGGCAGCCATCGCGCGAAAGAAGTCCGTTCCAACAATACGGCAGACCACAGGGAAAGCGGCGGTGAGCGTGTCGATCAGACCGACGACGACATTGTTGCGATAGACGGCGAAGCGTCGCGAACTTGGCTTTCCGTCGGGGCCGACGAGACCCGCCGGCACCGGCCTGCCGCTATCCAGGATGGCGGCTCCGAATTCTTCGAGCCGTTCAGGCATGTGTCGCAACCTTGTCCGCTCGTCTACTGGCGAAAAGGATGGCATCCGCCCGGGATGCCTCCGCGTGGAGTTCGGTCCAGGATGGCAGGTCGGCATCCCACTCGATCAGTGTCGGGATGGGTCCCAACAGGTCGATCGTGTGGCGGTAAAGGTCCCAAACCAGCTCATCGACGGGCTGATTGTGGGTGTCGATCAATAGAGGACGGCCCTGTTCGTCGGATTCTCTAGTGTAGCCGGCAAGGTGGACTTCCCGAACATGTAGGAGCGGATAGCGGTCGATATAGTCGACCGGATCCCAGTGCTGGTTGGTCGCAGCGACGTAGACATTATTCACATCGAGAAGGAGCCCGCATCCTGTGCGCCGCACGATCTCCGCGATGAAGTCGATCTCGGAATAGGTGCTCTCAGCGAACGCGAGATAGGTCGAAGGATTTTCGAGAAGCATCTGCCGGCCCAGGAAGCTCTGGACTTCATCTACGTGTGCCGCAACGCGATTGAGAGTTTCCTCGGTGTAGGGCAGCGGAAGCAGATCATTGAGAAAGCCGGCGTCGTGCGTGGACCACGCGAGATGCTCAGAGAATTGGCCAGGACTGTAGCGGTCGATCAGGCTCTTCAACCTTTCGAGATGCGCTCGGTCGAGCGGCCGGTTGGCGCCTATGGAAAGCCCGACCCCGTGGAGCGAAAGTGGGTAGCGCTCCCGAATGGCAGAGAGATAGCGATGTGGCGGACCGCCGGCGCCCATGTAGTTTTCCGCATGGACTTCGAAGAATCCCACGTCGGGCGCGGTCTCGATGATCGACCGGTAGTGTTGGGCCTTTAGGCCGACGCCAGCGCGGGCCGGGAGGCCCTCGATGGGTTTTGAAAGGAACCACATGCTCATCTCCAGGGCAGAGGCCCGCAGGGCGGTGATAACGTCACCGGCCCTGCGGAAGACGAAAGCTAGGCGCGAGGAGTGAGTGAGCCGGGCCCCTTCGGCGTCGAGATGGTCGTGCAGGTACCGGTCGCCTCGAGCTTGAAAGAGTTGCCCTGGTAGTCAACGGTGCTGGTGCCTGCGCAGGTGGTGCCGGCGCCTGCATAGCAGTCGTTCTGGCCCTTGAGGGCTACGCCGAAACACTTCTCCATCTTCTTGGAAGCCACTTCCGCTTCGGTCATCTTCCGGGCTTGCATCATCTGGGCCTCGGTCATCGGTTTCATCGCATCGGCAGCGGACGCAACAGAAATCGAGCCCAGGGCAGCGGCGAAGGCGCCGGCGACAACTGCGGAAACCATACGATTGGACATTACTGCTCCTCCAACATGGTGAACCTGGGCGACCGGTCGGTCATTGGCCCAGCGAGCCGATTCTCAGCTCGTCAAAGGGGAAGTTCGCTTGAGGAGACGAAAAGGTTACAGACCTCCAACAAAAAAATGCGGTTCATAGGGCGCGATGCACAGGCAGTCCCATTCGGCCGAAGAAACCTGACCGTCTTTTCATGGCGCTGAACCGCCGTCGGGGATCTCCTCAACGATGTCGGTCATTGGTCCGAAATCGGACGCCGCTCCCAGCGAGTTGAACGGAGACAGGTGACCCAAGGCGGTCATGGCGCCACCGTCGAGGCCTTGCTGTGACGGGTGGTTCCCGCAGGTGGCGGTTCCCCTAACGCAGGGCTCCCCTGAGCTCCCGCCCCCACAATCCAAGAATAGCCCTTGTCGGCTGCCGTCGGTCGCGGCTTAGATCAGCTCGAGGGCGCCGTGACATCCAGAGCACTCCGAGAAGGAACGAGATCATCAATGCCCACAACCCAAAGCTTTGGTCTGGCCGGGGCTGTTGCTATCGAAGGTGCGGAGGCGTTCCCGCATGCGGTGCGCCGCCTCAAGGAGTCGTACCCGGGCGTCGGCTGGCGCGCCGGCGTCGCCGACGGCAAGACGCCGGCCATCTCGCTTACCGCCGACCCAAGCCTTACGGAGGGCGCCTTCCGCATCGTCACCGAACAGGGACCGCGCCCGATCGTTCACGTTTCCGGTGGTCGGGTCTCAGGTGTCATCTATGGTGTCGAGGAACTGATCAAGCATGGCGGCGCGGCCCCCGATGGAATTGCGCTCGGCACCGCGCCGATCGAAGCATCGCCCGGCCTCGCCTACCGCACCTTCTGGACCTGGGATCATTCCACCAATTGGGAATTGTCGCAGGTCGGGCAGCAGGAAATCGGAGTCTTCAATCCCTATGGCAAGCCGCCGAGCGGCTTCCTCGCAGACTACCGGCGCCTCGTCGATTTCTGCAGCCGCAACCACATCGCGGCGGTCGTCATCTTCGGATTCCTCCGCGATAGCCATGGCGGTATCGAAGCAGCGCAGGCGCTCTGCCGCTACGGCAATGAGCGCGGCGTGCGCATCATCCCCGGCATCGCCATCGGTTCCTATGGCGGGGTCTATTGGGAGGGCGACCACCCATATAATCTCGCCACTTGGCTCAGGAAGAACCCGCAATTCGCCGCGACCATGGAGAAGGGCGTCGGCTTCCAGCTCGCCGACCTTTCCTTCCCGCTCAATTTCCCGCGCTCCGACTACACCATGACCGCCTGCCCGAGCGCGCCGGAAACCATGGCATGGATGGAGGAGGCGGTGAGCTGGCTCGCCGGGACCTTCGAGATCGGCGGCATCAATATCGAGAGCGGCGACTACGGCGTCTGCGGCTGTGCCCGCTGCGTCGCGCGTCGCAGCAATGCGGCGGAAGCGAAGCGGCGCCTGTCCGACACCGGCGATTCCTGGTCGCAGACCGACATGGCGGAGAACTTCCCGCGCCTCTATCGCGCCGCCAAGGCGAAGCGCCCGGATCTATGGATCTACAGCGAGATGCAATGGGACAATCTCCTCGATCCCGTCACCCATGAGGCGCAGCGGAAGTTGCCGAAGGGCGGCATCTACCAGCACACGGCCAACAAGAGCTTCTGGCGGAGGCTCAAATCCGAGCTCAGGCGGGAATATGTCGAGGCCTTGCCCACCCAGCCGAACGTTCTGCGCTGCCAGTTCGCCTGCCAGTGGAACGGCGACGAGCGCACCGAGCGCTACGCCCTCAACGCCCGGACCTTCGCCGAGATGGCCAGGGTCGCGCATAATGTCGGCATGGAAGGCCTCACCGTTTGGGGCGAGCCCTCGCCCTATCATGCGACGGTCGAGCTGAGCTACCTCGCCTTCGCCCGCTTCTCTTACGAGCCGACGCTGACATGGGAGCGATTCCTCGACGAGGACGTCGCCCCGCTCCTCGGCGGCCGCGCCGCGGCCGATCGTTTCGTGACCATCGCCGAGGAGATCGACGCCCATCAGCGCCTGACGATCACGCGCCTGGCCGAGCTCCGCGTCGAAGCCCTTCGCCATTCCGGTGCGACCGCCGGCGAGGCCGCCCGCCGCTGGCTGACGCTCGGCGAGCAGATTTCACGGCGCGAGTACATGGGAGTCTGATGGCACTTTCGGAATGCGGCTCGGTGAGATGACGGAGCGACAAGTGGCAGGACGACTCCAAGGAAAGGTTGCGATTGTGATCGGGGCGGCCCGCGCGGTATCGGCGCGGGCATCGCCGAGCGCTTTGCCGAAGGCGCCATGGGCGTGAACTTGAATGTCCGCAATGATGGGCTGCTTCTGCGTCCGCCAATGGCGCTCAACTGCGGTCACTAACATCCACGACGATATCGGCACTGAGCCGGAGAACGGACTCTGTTTTCGCCCAGCTGAACGGAGATTGTTGACCCAAACCGGACGAAGGACGATGTCGGTGAGCCACTTAGGCGTACTACTTTCGTTCAGTGAACCTTCTCGCCTCGGCAGGATGGACACCCTGCAATTTCAGAGAATGTGCACAGAGGTCGAGAGAGTTACGCAGCGTTCGAGGCCGCAGGCGGATCGTCATCGTCCTCGTCAAAACCCACCGGCAGGAGAATCTCGTTGTCGCGGAACGGGTTCGTCATTGCCCCGTAGAAGAAATCCCCAACCGCCTCGCCGACATCTCGGTTTTTGAGCCAGGATGTCCCGGACGTGGCGTTTCCTGATGTCCCGATGATCCCGAGGTCCTTGAGCGACTGCACAGATGCCGGCCCATCAGCCCATTCGCAGTTCGGGGCCATCGGATTGATGAGCGTGAAGTTGAGGAGCCGCGCGGTCCAGCCCGCGAGTCTTTGGAGGCTCTCCTTGGCGGCCGGGTCAAGAGCGCCGATCACCCCGAGTAGCCGAGCCTTCTCTTCGCTCCTGCCGGAGCGCTGCGCCACCACCGAGGGAGCAAACGAGCGGCGCAGGTGTTCCGTGATGACCATCTGAGTCATGCGCTCGAACCAGCCGAACGACGGGACCGTTCTGTCAGCGTCCTTGTCCAGAAGTGCAGCCACGACGCGGAGCGGCACCCGGTCTGAGGTCCCGAACTCTAAGTGCGCCGGAAACGACAATCCGGCGTGCGAGCGTCCTGACCGCGCGCGGTAGACTGCGTTGAGCCGCTTGTTCAATTCGCCCTTGCGGATTTGTTCGAGTGGAGACACCCCCTGCCGCAGCTCGTCAGTCGAGGTCCAGAACTCATCGGGCAGAAACTCAGGCACGAACATCCTGAGCTTTCGCGCGACCGATGGCTCATTCTCGGCGAGCTTTTGCTCAAGTTCGTCGACCAACGCGCTCGCGTTCGGCAGGCTCCTGAGCTTTCCGAGTATCGGCCGGATAAAATCGAATTTGGTCAGCTCGGGAAATGAGAACGACCTGCCAGAGTAGTGGTGAGCGGCGAGTGTCTCTAGGGCTGCGACCAGCGCGGCGTATGCTCCAGACGGGTCGAAGTGCGCAGAGCTAATGGCGGAGTAGTACAGGCGCATGGCGGCGAATGCGGCGTCGATCCGCTTGTCGTCCTCCGACCTGCCGATGCCATCGATGATCGCGTTCATCTCCTCTGTCTTGATCGCGCAGTCCGGCGGGCGCTGCATCGGCGGTGGCGGTCGCGGCAGGTCGTAGTAATAGTTGAAGATGACAGGACGATCGTCGAGGCGACGGACACCGAGTAGGGCGACCGGGTGGCGGGCGAAAAGCGAGAGGAGGACGGCAAAGTCGAAGGCAACTTCGTCCACCGACGGACCATATGAGGAGAATCCCGACACCTCGACCTTCCGAGTGTGACACGTGAAGGAGAGGCAGAGCTGCTGTGGGAGGGTGTAGGTCGGTCGCGTCAAGACCGACACGGCATAGGATCCGTCACGGACGACCCACTCACCAGCGGACGAGTGGTCTGGATCGACAGACACGATTGCACCATCTCGGAGTCTGCGCCCGGAGAGCAAGTGATACTCCACCTTCTGGCCGGCGGAAGCCTCCATGAGACGTTTCGTGTTCCAGGCAAGGCTCATGCGTGAAATTCTCCCCGCATCGGCTCACATCCTTACGAAGGTGGCGTTCCCTTGAGGTACATGTCGAGGTCCACAGGATAGACAGCAAAGTTCTGCTGGCCTTTGAGGATCGACGAATACAAGCTGAGCAGGGCGCTGTCCTCCTCTCCGAACAGCTCGGCGGGATTGCGGAAGGCTCTCCTCCCGGCGAACCAGTCGTTCTCCAGCACGGCAACTCCGTGGACATGATCGTTGTGCTCGTCGCCTCTGGCCGCGTCGATTGCCGCAGCATCCTATCGCGAGAGCGATTTAGTCCTGTGGCGCTCAACCGCCGTCCGGGACATACACGACGATGTCTGCATTCAGGCGGGAACCGGACTCTGTTCGCGGCCAGGTGGACGGGGATTGTTGACCCGAATGCGACGTCGAGTGTCCCCGCGCAGTTACCGACCGCTGGCGCGGCTGATCAATATCCCCTACCAATCCGCGCATGGCCGAAAGCAACGAGATCAATCGGCGCCTTGCGGCCATCCTTGCCGCCGATGTCGTTGGCTATTCCCGCATGATGGGCGCCGACGAAGCCGGCACGCTGACGAGCTTGAAGCGCCATCGCGAAAGTGTCTTCAATCCAATAGTTGCCGTGCACAAAGGCAGGGTAGTCAAACTCATCGGCGATGGCACGCTGGTGGAATTCGGCAGCGTCGTCGATGCGGTCAAATGCGCCCTGGCGATTCAGCGCGCCGTCAAGAGCGAAGCGCAGCCGAACAGTATCGTGCTCAGGATCGGCATCAATCTCGGCGACGTCATCATTGACGGCGACGACATCTATGGCGACGGCGTCAACGTGGCGGCGCGTCTGGAGCCTCTCGCTTCGCCGGGTGGCGTTTGCGTCGCTTCAATCGTGAACGAGAGCGTCGGCAGCCGGATCGATGTCCGCTTCACGGACGGGGGCGAGGTCACCGTCAAGAATATCGAGCGGCCGATCCGCGTGTGGAAATGGCACCCGGAGAGCGACGCAGTTTCCGGTCAGCCCGTGGAGGCTCAGCCGGCGAGAGCACCGTCCGAACAGCCGTCGATCGCGGTCCTTCCGTTCGACAACATGTCGGGCGACCCGGAGCAGGCATATTTCTCCGACGGGATCACGGAAGACATCATCACCGATCTGTCCAAGATTGCAGGGCTGATGGTGATCGCCCGCAACTCGAGCTTCGCCTACAAGGGCAAGAGCTTCGACATCCGCACTGTGGGGCGCGAGCTTGGGGTCAGGTCGGTGCTGGAAGGCTCCATCCGCCGCGCGGGTAACCGGGTGCGGATCACGGCGCAGCTTATCAACGCCGAAACCGGCGGCCATGTGTGGGCGGATCGCTACGACCGCGATCTCACCGATATTTTCGAGGTGCAGGACGAAGTCACGCGCCAGATTGTCGATGCCCTCAAGGTGGCGCTTACCCCGGCGGAAAAGGCGCGGATGAGCGGCGACGGTGGCATAGCCAGCGTCGAGGCCCACGATTGTTTCCTGAAAGGGCGCGAGATCATGTCGGGGCTGATCAAAAGCCGTGAGGCTTACGAGAAGGCCCGCGAGCAGTTCGAGAGGGCCATTCAACTCGATCCCGGTTATGGCGCGGCTTACGCCGGGTTGGCGGCGGTGTATGGCTTTTACTACAACAACCGCTGGAGCGACGATCCGTCGGCCTCGCTTCGCCGCGCCGATGAGCTCGCCCTGCAGGCGGTTGCCTTGGCTCCAAACGATCCTTATTCCCACTACGTCTTGTCGTACACGGCGGGGTATAGCCGGGACTTTCCCCGGTCCAAGGCGGCGGTCGACAAGGCGCTCGAGCTGAGCCCTAACTATCCGGATGCGCTCGTTTCACGCGGCGCGCGCGCGATCTATTCGGGCAATGCGGCGGAGGGGATACCGTCGATCGAACTTGCTATACGGCTTGACCCCGCCGGCGCCAGCCAATCCCTGCATTTTCTGGGTTTCGCCCATCTGATGATCGGCAACTATGAGACGGCGGCCGCGCATTTCCGGGAGCGCGTCAGGCTGTCGCCGCAAACCGATCTGTCGCGTGCACTGCTCGCTTCGGCGCTCGGCCATCTCGGTCGCGTCGAAGAGGCACGCCAGATCTGGCGCGAGCTCATGAACATCAATCCCGCCTATTCCTTTACCGCACACATGAACCGGCAGCCGTTTGTCGATTCTATGGAAAGCGACAAGATCGCTGCCGGCCTCGCCAAGGCCGGCCTGCCGGATTGACCGGCTCCAACGTCGGCGCGGGATGTTGATTGTCAACCATATCCGTTGTTGTGAAGGGTTTCGGATGCCGGCCATCGCGAACGTCGCCGCATGCACCGTGGCCGGCGTTCGAAAGCCTCCAAAGGAGGAAATCGCGGGACGAGATAGGCGGGTCGGTGGCGCAGCTCTATGGCGATTTGACCGCGGCCG
>JBBQGL010000112.1:0-14249 GCA_038323025.1 Hyphomicrobiales bacterium | reverse complement strand
CTGTCCTGCCGCAGCGGCGAGAAGATCTGCTACGGCGCCTGGCTGAAGAGCAATACCCGCTCGTATTGGGGCTCCGGCTATGACGGCCGCCAGTCCTGCGACAGCTGCTGCTTCACCTGCGATGCCGGCGACACGCCGGTCATCGTCCTGAACCGCTGATACCGGATCTCTCGATGGCCGCTCCCGACCTCGCGTCGCTTCAGGCGACCATCGACAGGGCTTTCGAGGAGCGGGCCGGGATAAACCCGCAGACCAGCGGCGCGGTGCGCGCGGCAGTCGACGAGGCACTGGCCCTGCTCGACCGCGGCGCCGTGCGCGTCGCCGAGAAGGTCGGCAGCGGCTGGAGCATTCACCAGTGGCTGAAGAAGGCGATCCTGCTCTCGTTCCGCCTCAACCCGATGGGCCTTATCGCAGGTGCGCCGGGAGAGGCCTCGTGGTGGGACAAGGTGCCCTCGAAATTCGCCGGCTGGGGCGCCGGCGAATTCGAAAAGGCGGGCTTCCGCGCGGTGCCGGGCGCGATTGTGCGGCACTCGGCCTATATCGCGCCGGGCGTCGTGCTCATGCCGTCCTTCGTCAATCTCGGTGCACGCGTCGAGGAAGGGACGATGATCGACACCTGGGCGACGGTCGGTTCATGCGCCCAGATCGGCCGCAACTGCCACATCTCCGGCGGCGCCGGCATCGGCGGCGTCCTAGAGCCGCTGCAGGCAGGTCCGGTGATCATCGAGGATAACTGTTTCATCGGCGCCCGCGCCGAGGTGGCCGAGGGCGTGCTGGTCGGCACCGGCTCGGTGCTCTCGATGGGCGTCTATCTCGGCGCCTCGACCAAGATCGTCGACCGCGCCACGGGCGAGATCCACATGGGCCGCGTGCCGCCCTATTCGGTGGTCGTATCGGGGACGATGCCCGGAAAGCCCCTGCCCAATGGCGAACCCGGGCCCTCGCTCTATTGCGCCGTCATCGTCAAACAGGTCGACGAGAAGACCCGGTCGAAGACCAGCGTGAACGAGCTTCTCCGCGACTAGGCCGCCGGACAGCGATTTGACCTCGGGCGAGAGCGCGGACTACATCCGCGCCATGACTCGACCGCAACCCGACCCGACCGCGCTCCTCCAGGCGCTCGTCCGCTGCCGTTCGGTGACCCCGGACGAGGGTGGCGCCTTGACGTTTCTGGCCGGCGTCCTGGAACCCGCCGGCTTCGCCGTCGAGCGGAAGCTCTTCAGCGAGGCGGGCACCGCCGACGTCGAGAACCTCTTCGCCTCCGTCGGCTCGGGCTCGCCGCACCTCGTCTTTGCCGGACATACGGATGTCGTGCCCCCGGGCGACGAGGCGCGCTGGAGCCATCCGCCGTTTGGCGGCGACATCGCCGACGGCGCCCTCTTCGGCCGCGGCGCCGTCGACATGAAGGGCGGGATCGCCGCCTTCGTCGCGGCGGCGCTGGGCTATCTCGGCAGCGGCGAACGCAAGGGGACGTTGTCGCTGCTGATCACCGGGGACGAGGAAGGCCGCGCGATCAACGGGACCGTCAAGCTCCTGCGCTGGGCCCTCGACGCCGGCCACCGCTTCGACGCGGCGCTGGTCGGCGAGCCGACCTCCGTGGCGAAGGTGGGGGATACCGTGAAGATCGGGCGCCGCGGCAGCCTGTCGGGGACGATCCGCGTCTTCGGCAAGCAGGGGCATGTCGCCTATCCACACCTGGCAGACAATCCGGTGACGCGGCTGGTCCACATGCTCGACCGGCTCGCGGCGGTCGAATTCGACCGTGGCAGCGCTGACTTCCAGCCGACGAACCTCGAGGTCACCAGTGTCGATGTCGGCAACCGCGCCTTCAATGTCATTCCGGCGGAAGCGACGGCCCGCTTCAACGTGCGCTTCAACGAGACCTGGTCCCTGGCCAGTCTGGAGACGCGGATACGAGCGGAGCTGGATGCCGCGGCGGATGGCGGGCGCTACGCACTCGAGATCGAGCCGGGTGCGAGCGACTGGTTCCTGACGCGCTCCGGCGCGCTGATCGCGCGCCTTTCCGCGGCCATCCGGGAACTAACCGGATTAACCCCGGAGCTTTCCACCGGCGGCGGCACTTCCGACGCGCGCTTCTTCAAGGACGTCTGCCCGGTGGTCGAGTTCGGCCTGGTTGGCGATACCATGCACCAGGTCGATGAACGCGTCCCCCTGGCCGACCTCGAGCAACTGACCGCCATTTACCGCCGTTTCCTTGACATGTTCTTCGCCGATCCTGCCGCCGATGCTCACGCGTGAAGAGATAGTCCAGTCGCTGACCGGCGCCTTCGAGATCTTCCTCGACCGCCCGAACGCGATGCGGCATTTCAACGTCAGCGTCACCGGCTTCTGGCGTTCCTTCAGCGCGATCGCCCTGGTGGCGCCGATCTATGCCCTCAGTGCGCTCGCCGAGCGGCAGGTAGCGCTCACCGATGCGCTGCACGCGGCGCAGTTCGACGACGGGCTGTTTTCCCTCAACAAAATCCTCGCGCTCGGCATCGACTGGATCACGCTGCCCCTGCTCCTCGCCTTGATCGCCGGCCGCATCGGCATCGCCGGGACTTACCCGGCCTTCATCATCGCTCGTAACTGGGGCTCGGTACTGGCGACGATCCCCTTCGGCATCGTCGGGGTTCTCTTCGTCTCCGGCGTCATCGACGCCGAGGCGGCCGACATCCTGTCCCTCGGGATGCTGTTCGTGGTGCTGCGCTACAACTACCTCATCGCGCGGCGGGCCCTGGAGGTCAGCATCGGCTTCGCCGTGGTTCTGGTGGTCGCGGATTTCGCGCTGAGCATGCTGATTGCCGGCGCCGTGGACGGCCTCATCGGTCACTGAGCGGCGGCTCGTAGTCGACGCGGACGAGGTAGAGCCCGGCGGCCGGCGCGACCGGGCCGCAACGCGCGCGATCGCGCGCCGCGAGCGCATCGCCCGCAGCCGAGACCGGCCAGGCGCCCTCCCCGATCCGCTTCAGCGTGCCGACCATCGAGCGGACCTGGTGATGCAGGAACGAGCGCGCGGTGGCGGTGATGGCTATCTCCTCGCCGTGCCGGCTGACATCCAGGCGGTCGAGCGTCTTCACCGGCGACTTCGCCTGGCATTCGGCGGCGCGATAGGTGGTGAAGTCGTGCTTGCCGAGGAGCGGCTGCGCCGCCTCGTGCATGGCCTCGGCATCGAGAAAATTGGTCGAATGCCAGAGGCGACCGCGATCGAGGGCGAGCGACGCGCGCCGGTCGCTGATCCGGTAGAGATAGTGGCGTTTCACCGCCGAAAAGCGGGCATCGAAATCGTCGGCGACCTTCTCCGCCGACAGGATTGCCACGGGTTCGGCCTTGAGATGGGCGTTGAGGGCGTTCCGCACGGTCGCCACCGGCCAGTCGCGCTCGAGGTCGACATGGGCGACCTGGCCAAGGGCATGCACTCCGGCATCGGTACGGCCGGCGCCGTGGAGCGTGGCAAACGCGCCGGTGAAGGCCTGCACCGCCTCCTCCATCGCCTGCTGGACCGAACGGCCGTTCGCCTGCCGCTGCCAGCCCACAAACGGGCCGCCGTCATATTCGATGGTGAGCTTGTAGCGGGGCATGTCTCAGGGCTGGCTCACGCAAGCCGCGTGCCAGCGGCCAGCGAGGCGCCGCGCAGGAAATCCGCCGCTTTCAGGGGCTGGCGACCGGCGCGCTGCAATTCGAGGAGGCGAACGGCCCCGATGGCGCAGGCGATCGTCAGCGATTGATCGAGGACGGTGCCGGGTTCTCCCGAACCGGATGAAAGCGTCGAACGCAAGACCTTGACCCGCTCCTTGCCCTTGCCAAGGTCTACCTCGAACCAGGCGCCGGGATCGGGCGACAGCCCCCGGATGTGATTGTGAACCTCGGCCGCGGGGCGCGACCAGTCGATGCGCGTCTCGCCCTTCTCGATCTTCCGGGCATAGGTCGCGCCGGCTTCGACCTGGGGCGTGAAGGAGAGCACGCCGCGCGAAAGCGCGCCGAGCGCGCGGGCCATGAGATCGGCCCCCAATCGCGAAAGGCGGTCGGTGACCTCGCCGGCGGTGGCATCGGGGCCGACGGGCAGGCGTTCGGCCATGGCAACCGGTCCGGTATCGAGGCCGGCTTCCATGCGCATCACCATCACGCCGGTTTCGGCATCGCCGGCCATGATCGCGCGTTCGATCGGCGCCGCGCCGCGCCAGCGCGGGAGCAGCGAGCCGTGGAGGTTGAGGCAGCCGTTCGGCGGGGTATCGAGGAACGCCTGTGGCAATATCCGCCCGTAGGCCACCACCACGCCGACGTCCGGTGCGAGCCCGGCGAAGGCAGCGACCTCGTCCGCAGTCTTCAACGTCACCGGCGTGCGCACCGGGATGCCGAAACGTTCGGCGGTCTCGTGGACCGGTGACCGGCGCTCGGTCATTCCCCTTCCCGCGGGTCGCGGCGGCTGAGTGTAGACGGCGGCCACCTCATGCCCCTGGCCGATAATCTCGGTCAGAGTCGGCACGGCGAAGGCCGGCGTTCCCATGAAGACGATGCGCATGACGCGGAATAGCCTCGGGCGCTCGCGGCCGCAAGGCGCGCTACAGGACCGGTGGCTTCGGCGGCGCCCAGTGGCCGTGCTTGGCGAAGCGCTTGATGACCATGTCGCGCTTCAGCTTGGAGATATGGTCGATGAAGAGCTTGCCGTCGAGGTGGTCGATCTCGTGCTGCAGGCAGGTGGCGAGGATGCCGTCGGCCTCGATCTCCTGCGGCTTGCCGTCGCGATCGAGGAAGCGGACCCGGACGGAGGCGGGGCGCTCGACCTCGGCATAGAATTCCGGAATCGACAGGCAGCCCTCCTCCGTAACGGCGCGCGTATCCGACGCCGTCAGGATTTCCGGGTTGGCGAAAAACATCGGCTTCAGCTCGGCGTCCTCCTGCTCGCGCTTGGCTACGTCGAGGACGACGATGCGTCGCGGAACGCCGACCTGGATGGCGGCGAGGCCGATGCCGGGGGCGTCGTACATGGTCGCCAGCATGTCGTCCATGAAGCGGCGCGTGTCGTCGTCGACCCGTTCGAGGGGAGCGCTGACGAGACGGAGCTTCTTGTCGGGAAGGGTGATGATTTCGAGCTTTGCCACCCGCCTCAGATATGAAAGCGCCTGCCGCCGGTCAACCGTGCTTGCGACCGGCGGGCTGCGGGCCTATTTCCGGGCACATCGATCGAGGTTTGCCATGGCCCGGAAAGCCAAGCCGCTGAAGGCGAAGAAGCTCCGCCGCAACCCGCACGCGCGGGCGCTCGGCACTGCGCTTTTCCGCGCCCGGGTGGTCAAGCGCCCGGACGTCTACCGGCGACGGCCGAAGCACGCGAGGCCGCCCGAACCGGGCGGCGACGAGGCCTAGGCCAACGGCCGAGGCGTCGGCGGACGAATCACGTATACCCTCCGGCATGAACGAAACCCTTTTCAGCCTCGGCGGCCTCCCGGTCACGATCGGCGTCCTGATAACCGCCGCCGCCATTCTGCTGGCGATCGTGGTCGTCGCCATTCTCGTGCGGACGCGGCGCCAGTGGGCCGACGAGCAACGCCTGCGGGCTGCGGAAAAGAGCGAGTCCGACGCGCGGGTTGCCGAGTTGCTCCGCGGCCAGAACGAAATGAGCGGCCGCATGCAGACCATAGCCGAGATCTTCGGGACGCGGCAGGCGGAGCTGCTCCGGGGCCTGACCGAGCGTATGGACGGGCTCGGGCAGCACCTCGGCCAGTCGCTCACCGAGGGGACGCGCAATACCTCGCAAGGCCTTGCCAGCCTCAACGAGCGTATCGCGGTCATCGACCAGGCCCAGCAGAAGATCACCAGCCTTTCCAGCCAGGTCGTCCAGCTCAACCAGATTCTCGCCAACAAGCAGACCCGCGGTGTCTTCGGCCAGGGGCGCATGGAGGCGATCATCCAGGATGGGCTCGCCTCCGGCTCCTATCAGTTCCAGGCGACGCTCTCCAACGGCAAGCGGCCGGACTGCGTCATCCGCCTGCCCAACGGCGCCGCCGGCCTCGTCATCGACGCCAAGTTTCCGCTGGAGGCGTGGAACGCCATCCGCGCGGCGGAAGGCGCGGAGGCGGTCCGGCTGGCCGAACTGCAGTTCCGGCGCGACACCCTCACCCACATCCAGGACATCGCCTCGCGCTACCTCATTCCCGGCGAGACCCAGGACCTCGCCTTCATGTTCGTGCCGTCGGAATCGATCTTCGCCGACATCCACGAGCGCTTCGACGACGTGGTGCAGAAGGCGCATCGCGCCCATGTGGTTATCGTATCGCCATCGCTTCTGATGCTGGCGATCCAGGTAATGCAATCGGTGCTGCGCGATGCCCAGATGCGCGAACAGGCACACGTCATCCGCGACGAGGTCATCCGCATGATGGATGACGTGCGGCGGCTCGACGACCGGGTGAAGAAGCTCAAGGCGCATTTCGGCCAGGTGACCGGCGATGTGGAGAACATCGTCATTTCCACCGGGAAGATCATCGGTCACGCCGAGAAGATCGAGGCGGTGAAGCTCAGCGAGGAAGTCTTGAAGCCGAAGCCGGCGCCGGTCGAATTGCCGGCCGAGCTTCCCTTCCGGCAGATCGAGGAAATCTGACCCTTGCCTCAGAACGGAGTCCGCTGGCGCATGGCGGCGGAGAGCGTGCCTTCATCGAGATAGTCGAGTTCGCCGCCGACCGGAACGCCGTGCGCCAGCCGCGAGACCTTCACGCGCAGCCCGGCGAGGCGATCCATGATGTAGTGCGCCGTGGTCTGCCCCTCCACTGTGGCGTTGACGGCAAGGATCACCTCGGTGATGCCGCCGGCGGCGACGCGCTCGACCAGCCGGCCTAGATTCAATTCCTCCGGTCCGACGCCATCGAGGGGCGAGAGGGCCCCGCCGAGCACGTGGTAGCGCGCGTTGATCACCCCGGCGCGTTCCAGCGCCCACAGGTCGGCAACGTCCTCGACGACCACCAGCATCGAGGGGTCGCGGCGGGGATCGGCGCAGATGGTGCACGGATCGCTGGTGTCGATGTTGCCGCAGGTCGAACAGACGAGGATGCGATCCACCGCCACGCCCATCGCTTCGGCGAGCGGGATGAGCAACTGGTCCTTCTTCTTGATCAGATGAAGCGCGGCGCGGCGGGCCGAGCGCGGCCCGAGGCCGGGCAGTTTGGCGAGCAACTGGATCAGCCGCTCGATCTCCGGGCCGGTGACGGAACGCGCCATGCCGCCTACCGGATGAACCGGTCGACGAAAGCCTCGCCGAGGCCGATGGCCGCGTAGTGACGGCGGCACATGTCGATCTTGGTGAACACGTCCTCGTAGCCGAGGGCTTTCCCCCAGGGATCGACGTAGAGCATGAGGCCGTTCACCTGGAACAGCGTGATCATCTCGGCCACGTCCTCGGGGACGATGAGCGTGTGGGTTTCGCCCGGCGGCTCATAAACATAGCCGCCCTCGACCGCCTCCCAGTCGTGCTCGAGGTAGTGCCAGCGGCCCTTCAGCACATAGCCGTGCACCGGATTGGTATGGCGGTGGCGCGAAAGAACGCCGGCACGGGTGACCTTCAGCAAATTCACCCAATAGCCTTGCGAGGCATTGAGGCAAAGCGGCCGGAACCAGACGTTCGGCGCCTGCGGCACCCACACCCGATCATCGGCGGGCAGCACCGGCGCGACGACCAGATCGGCCGATGCCTCCTTCGGCATCGGCAGCTGATAGGGCATGCGCGGATCGTTTTCGGCGGGCGGCAGCGGCATTCCCGTTCCCTCAGGTCACGAGGTAGCCGCCGTCGACCGGCAGCACCACGCCGGTGACGAAGCGGGCGCCATCGCCCGCCAGGAACAGGGCCGGTCCGACGAGATCGTCGGGCTGGCCCCAGCGGCCCATCGGCGTGCGCTCGAGGACGGAGCGGTTGCGCACCGGATCGTCGATCACCGGCTTCGTCATGGAGGTGGAAATCCAGCCGGGCGCGATGGCATTGACCCGGATGTGCTGCTTCGCCCACTCGACCGCCAGCGACTTGGTCAGCTGGGCGACACCGCCCTTCGAGGCCGAGTAACCGGGGGCGTGGCCGGCGCCGAAGAAGGCGTGCATCGAGGCGATGTTGACGATGGCGCCGCCGGCCTCGGCCAGATGCGGCCGGCAGGCTAGGCAAAGGCGCATGGTGCCGACGAGATTGATGTCGAGCACCTGCTGGAATGCCGCAATCTCGTATTCCTCGCGGCGGCGGTTGACGCCTGCGGCATTGATCAGCACGTCCACCCGGGCGAGCCCGGCGCCGAAGGCGGCCACGGTCGCATCGTCGGTGATATCGAGGGAGACGTGGCGGTAGCCTTCCGCCTGCCAGGCAGCGGCGGTCCGGTCGACGCCGATGACGGCGTATCCGGCGGCAAGGAAACCACGGGCAAGGCCCTCGCCGATGCCACCTGCCGCGCCGGAAATCACGGCCACCCGCTTTGCATCCGCTGCCAAGAATCCTGCTCCCCTGTTCGGGCGGACGATGAGCAGGCGTCTCCCGCCCTGTCAACCTTCCCGGGCGGCCGGCCTCCTCCCGCCAATGTGATGCGTTTGTCGCAGGAACGGCTGGTGCGAGCCCGTGGATATTCGACTAGGATCGCCGGCTGAAACAGAGGTTTTGGGCGCCCGAAGGAATCCATTCGATGCGTACGTCAGGTCGGCTCACCGCCGTCGCAGTGCTGCTTCTCTCCGGCACCCTCACGGCCCTCGCTGCCGATGCGACCGCCCCGGTCGATGGCGCGTCGTCGGCCCCGGCGGCAGCCACCGAAGCGCCGCCAGCGGACACGTCCAAATCGAGTATCACACCGGCCCCGCCCCCGGGCACCGTGACGCCTCCAGCCGACAACACGACGGTGGCCGCGCCCGATGCGAAAATACCGCTCGGTCCTGCCCCGGCCGCAGCCGTGCCCGCCAAGATACCGGCCGGTATCAAGATACCTGCCGGTGTCAAGCCGGAGGTGCTGGCCGACCTGCTCACGCCCGGGCCGCTAGGCGACGAGAGCCTCGGCGATCCGAAGGCACCCGTCATTGTGATCGAGTACGCCTCGATGACCTGCCCGCACTGCATGCGGTTCCACAGCGAGACCTTCCCCTACCTCAAGGAAAAGTACATCGACACGGGCAAGGTGTATTTCATCTTCCGGGAGTACCCGCTGGATGACCTTGCGCTTGCGGCGAGCATGCTGGCGCGCTGCGCTCCGGCCGAAAAGTTCTTCCCGGCAATCAACATCCTGTTCGACATGCAGGACAACTGGGCGAGCGCCAAGGACCCCGGGCAAGAGGTCTTCGGCTACCTGCAGCCGATGGGGTTCACCGCCGATTCGTTCAACGCCTGCCTGTCCAACCAGAAGATTCTCAATGCGGTCACCGGTGAGCATGACCGGGCCGAGACCAAATTCGGCGTGAACGGCACGCCGACGTTCTTCTTCAACGGACAACTGCAGTCCGGCGAACTCACCCACGAGGACATCGACAAGATCCTCGCGCCGTTGCTCTGAGGTCCGTCGGTTTCCCACCGATCCTAGAAGGGCAGCTTCATCCCCGGCGGCAGGTTGAGGCCGCCGGTCATGGCACGCATCTTCTCGGCGAGCGCGGCTTCGGCCTTCTGGCGGGCATCGCCGTAGGCGGTGACGATGAGGTCCTCGACAATCTCGGCCTCCTCGGGCTTCAGCAGCGAGGGGTCGATGCGCAGGGATTTCAGCTCGCTCTTGCCGTTGACGGTGACCTTGACCAGCCCGCCGCCGGCCGAGCCTTCGAGGATCAGCGCCCCGACCTCTTCCTGCAGGCCCTGCATCTTCTCCTGAAGCTGCTTGGCCTGCTTCATCATTCCCAGAAAATCGGCCATCCGTTCACATCCTCTCGGGTTCGCCCTGGCAGATCCGGGCGGGCCTATTCGTCGTCCGGCGTCCAGACCGGCTCGAAGCGGTCGTCCTCCTCGATCGGCGGGGGCGCGGCCGGCGTCGCCTCGCGGTCGCTGCCACGGACCCGCACGTCGACGATCTCGGAGCCGGGGAAGCGGGCAAGCACCTCGGCCACCAGCGGATCGGCCCGGGCGTCGTCGACGAGGCGCTCGCGGGCGCTGCGCTTGACCTCAGCGATCGTCGGCTGCTCGACCGCCACCGATTTTCCGACGGAGATCATCCAGCGGCGGCCGGTCCAGGCTTCGAGCTTCGCCGACAACTCGCCGGCAAGACTCGGCGGGGCGTGCTCCGTCAGCGCGACCTCGATATGGCCGGGCTCGAAACGGATGACGCGAACCTCGTGCTCGAGGGCATGTTTCAGCTTCAGCTCGCGGTGCTCGCCGGCGAGCGCCACGACCTCGGCGTACGCGGCCGGCTGCGGCCGCGTTTCCACCTGAGGGGCCGCTTCGGCGCGCGGCGCCGGACGGGCCGACCCACCCCCCGCTGTTGCTGCGAGACGCGGCCGGCTTTCGCCAAGCGGCGCCACCGCTCGCGGGGGACCCGGCTCGCGCGGGGCGGTGCCGCCCCCGCCTCGCAGCGCGCGGAGCGCTTCGTCGGGCGTCGGCAAGTCGGCGGCGTGGGCGAGCCGGACGAGCACCATGTCGGCGGCGGCGAGCGGGCGCGAGGCCTCACGCGCCTCCTCGATGCCCTTCAGCAGCATTTGCCAAGCGCGCGCCAGCGTGCGCAGGGATAGCTTCTCGGCGAAGGACTTGCCGCGCGTCCGCTCTTCCTCGGTCAGGCCTTCGTCGTCGGCCTCGGCGGGAGCGAGCTTCAGCCGCGTGACCACATGCGTGAAAGCGGCGAGATCCTCCAGCACCACCGCGGGATCGGCGCCGACATCATAGAGGCGCTTCAGCCGCGGCAGCGCCGCCGCCACGTCGCCGCGCATGACATCATCGAAAAGGTCGATGACCAGCGCACGGTCGGCAAGCCCGAGCATGGCGCGCACGGCTTCGGCTTCGACGGCGCCGCCGGCATGGGCGATGGCCTGGTCGAGAATGGAGAGCGCGTCGCGGGCCGAACCTTCCGCCGCGCGGGCGATCATCAGCAGGGCGGCCTCGTCGACGGTGATCGCCTCCTTCGCCGCGATGTCGCGCATCAGGCCGGCGAGACGGCCGGTATCGATGCGGCGCAGGTCGAAGCGCTGGCAGCGCGACAGGACCGTCACCGGGACCTTGCGGATTTCGGTGGTGGCGAAGATGAACTTCACATGCTCCGGCGGCTCTTCGAGCGTCTTCAGAAGGCCGTTGAAGGCGGCCTTGGAGAGCATGTGGACTTCGTCGATAATGTAGACCTTGTAGCGGGCGACCGCCGGCTTGTAGCGCACCGCCTCGATGATCTCGCGGATGTCGTCGATGCCGGTGTGCGAGGCGGCGTCCATCTCGATCACGTCGATATGGCGGCCTTCCATGATCGCGAGGTCATGCTCGCCGAGCTCGGTCATGTCGATCGTCGGCTGCTCGATCTTGCCGGGGATCGAATAGTTCAGGGCGCGGGCAAGAATGCGGGCGGTGGTCGTCTTGCCGACCCCGCGCACGCCGGTAAGCATGTAGGCCTGCGCGATGCGGCCGGTGCGGAACGCATTGGTCAGCGTCTGCACCATCGGCTCCTGGCCGATCAGGTCGGCGAAGCTCTGCGGGCGGTATTTGCGCGCGAGCACGCGATAGGGGCCGGGCTGTCTTTCGCTTCCGTCCATCCAAGCTTCCGTCGCGGGTCTGTTGCCCGCTGAGGCGGACAGCGCCCCTTCGGGGTGGCAGCCCCGGCTGGTGAAGGGTGGGAGGCTGGCACGATGACCCGTGCCTGGCTCGTTAGGGCTGCTTCCTTCCGGACCTGACCCGGTTGGCGAGTGGCTCGTCCACCAACCAACCTCCCGGGTGGAATATCGGCTTTGGCGGCGGCCCATGCAAGGGCGGAAGCCTTGCCAGTCCGGCTTTGCTGTGGGAGTCGTGGCGAATGGCCCGTTTCTCCCTCGATCCGCGTCTTGAAGCCGACAGCCTGCCGGTCGCTGCGCTTGGCCTGTCCGACCTCAGGCTGACGCGGGATGCCAGGTTTCCCTGGCTGATCCTGGTGCCGCGGCGAGAGGGTGCGGCCGAGATCATCGACCTCGGCGAGGCCGACCGGTCCGCCCTCCTCGGCGAGGTCAGCGCAGTGTCCGTCGCGCTCAAGAGCATCACCGCCTGCGACAAGTTGAACGTCGCGGCGCTCGGCAACATGGTCAGGCAACTGCACGTCCACGTCATCGCCCGTTTCACCACGGATGCCGCGTGGCCGAATCCGGTCTGGGGCAGCGGCAAGGCGGTTGCCTATGACGCGGCGGAACGCGATAGACTGATCGCCCGACTGCGTTCCGCCCTTGCCACCTGAACCTTCCGCGAGACCGACCATGGAGAGCCTGTTCGACGGCCTGCCGGCCGAGGAGGCGAGCGCCCGCAACGGCTATGCCCGCAACACCATCGACCGGCGAAGCGAAAAGCGCGGCGCCGACTCGCTGGCGACCGCCCTCGCCGACCCGTCGGCGCGCCTCTATCTCTTCCGCGGCGACAAGGCCTTGCTGCGCGGCACCAACCCGCTCTTCTCTCATCGGGAAGCTACGGCGCTCGGCGAACTGGCGGACATGATCCTGCTCGGCTGGAGCGAAAGCGGGCCGCGGCTGGCGGCGGCGCTGGCGGACGCCACGCCGATCGACGAGGCGCTGATCCGGCCGATCGACCTGCGCTCGCTTGCGGTCGAAGGCGCGGTCGGGCCGGAGCACCTCGGGGCGCTGGCGCAGGCGCGGGCGCTCACCAATTGGCACATCCGCCACCGCTTCTGCTCGGTCTGCGGCCAGCCAACCACCATGACCATGGGCGGGTACCGGCGCGACTGCCCGGCGTGCAAGGCCGAGCATTTTCCGCGGACCGACCCGGTGGTGATCATGTTGGCCATCCACGGCAAGGGGGCGGAAGAGCGCTGCCTCCTCGGCCGCCAGGCGCGCTTCATCCCGGGAATGTATTCCTGCCTCGCCGGCTTCCTCGAGCCGGGCGAGACGATCGAGGATGCGGTGCGCCGCGAGACCTTCGAGGAAGCGGGCATCCGGGTCGGGCGGGTGCGTTACCACGCCAGCCAGCCGTGGCCTTTCCCGGCCTCGCTGATGATCGGCTGCCATGCCGAGGCGCTCAACCGCGACATCATCCGCGACGAGGCGGAGCTGGAGGATTGCCGTTGGTTCACCCGGGCGGAGGCCCGACAGATGCTCGCCGGGACCCACCCCGAAGGCATCAAGTCGCCGCCGCCCATCGCCATCGCCAACAGCATCTTGAGCGCCTGGGCCGGGATGGGTGGTGGCGCTGCGGGCTAGTGGACGCTGCGCAGTTCTTTATAGTTCGAGGCCGCGTCACCGCCGTCCAGCAGCTCGCGGATGTTCTGCACGACTTCGTCGGGCCGGTATGGCTTCGGCAGAAAGCGGGCATATTCAATGGCGTTTGGCCGGATGCGGCCGGAGGTAACCAGGCGCGACACGTGCGGGTAGCGGCTGGCAACCTCGCGGGCGAGATCGAGGCCGTCGAGGGCACCGGGCATGTTCACATCGGTGAAAAGCACGGCGACCTCCGGGTGGCGCTCGAGCTTGGCGAGGGCCTCCTCGGCATTGCGCGCCTCAATCACGCCGAAGCCGTTCTCCGCCAGGACCTCGGCGGCGAAGGAGCGGACGAGGAAGTCATCCTCGACGACGAGCACGGTTGCAGGTTGCATTGCGGTATCCATGGGAGAGCAACGGGTCAGCCGGGCCCGGGTTCCTTACGTAAACAACTGATTCCACTCGCTATCCCCAACCGTTCGTTACAATTTTAGGTAAATGAGAGACTAATTCACGTGTTCTGCCGTCTGGAGCGCCAAGGCTATCCGGGTTGGTGGACCGGGTACACGCTTCTGCGTTCCCGCGGCGTGCTGGCGCCCGGGTACTGAGTGTCTCGGTTCATGCCCCTCGACGTAAGGGAGTGGCGGGCGCCTTGAAAACGCCAGTCCGGGTAGTCCGATTTGGGCGCTCTCCTGGCGTCCGCCGTAGCGCTATTCGAGCCTCCCGCTTTCGCTCTCCGGAACGGCCAAGCATTTGCGCTCGCCGCCCTTAAGGTGGGCAGAACCCACAGCCGGTCGTAGTGCCGGCGAGCTACTTCGCGGGCGCCAGCCGGGACCGGGGGTGCGAGCCCCTTCGGCCGGGTTTCATCCCAACCGACGCCCCTCAGGGCAGCCGCGGACGCCACACCCGCTCCACCTACTGATCGCCACCGGTAGGCGCCCCTTCAGTGA
>JBBQGL010000111.1:0-14323 GCA_038323025.1 Hyphomicrobiales bacterium | reverse complement strand
CGGCGTGGCGTTCCCCCTGGTGCTCGGCTTCGACAGGCTCGACGACTATGTCCATCATTCGCCGCATTTCGGCGCGGTTGCCGGGCGCTACGCCAACCGGATCGCCGGCGGCAAGCTGACCATCGACGGCCGCACCTATTCGCTGCCGAAGAACGAGCGCGGCCTGAATACGCTTCATGGCGGTCCAAACGGCTTCGGCAAGCGCAACTGGCGCCTGGTCGCCCACGACGCGCAAAGCGTGACCCTCGCCATCACTTCGCGCGACGGCGACGAGGGCTTCCCGGGCAAGGTCGAAGCGACCGTGCGCTACATCGTCGAGGCGCCGGCGACGATCCGGATGGAGGCCGAGGCGACCACGGATGCCCCCACCGTGGTCAACCTCGCCCAGCACTCGTACTTCAACCTCGATGGGTCGCCCGACATCCTCGACCACAAGGTCCGGATCCTCGCCGACTCGTACACGCCGATCGACGGCAACAACATCCCGACCGGCGAGATCCGTTCGGTTGCCGGGACGCCCTTCGACCTCAGGACGCCGCGCGCGATCCGCCATGTCGAGAACGGCAAGCGCTTCGTCTATGACATCAACTACGTCACCTCGATGTCCAAGGCGACAAGCCCAAGGCCGCAAGCAAGCCTGCAATCGACCAAAAACGGCCTCCGCCTGGAGGTCGCCTCGACCGAACCCGGCGTCCAGTTCTACGATGGCGTCAGCATGCATGTGACCGTGCCTGGGCTGGACGGCCGCACCTACCCGGTCAACGGCGGATGCTGCTTCGAGCCGCAGTTCTTCCCCGATTCGCCCAACAAGCCGAATTTCCCGAGCCCGCTCCTCCGTCCTGGCGAGACCTATCGGCAGACCACTCTCTTCGCCTTCTCGCGCGGGTAGAGGGCGGCATGTTGCCGCCCTTCCGGCCGCCGCGGCGATCAGGCACCATCGATACCATGAGTCCCACGAATTTCCGCTGATGCCCCGCGTCCTGCCATTCCTTGCCGCCGCGCTGCTTGGCGCCTTGTCCGGTCCCGCCTTCGCCGATTGGCGCGACGACATGAGCGTGCTCCGTGTCGGCGTCCTTGCCGGCGGCGACACGACCTATCAAGTGGCGCAGCTGCAGCCGTTCCGCGCTTACCTGGAGACCCGCCTCGGCCTGCCGGTGGAAATCGCGCCCGCCGCCAACTATCCCGCGCTGATCGAAGCGGAAGCGAGTGGGCGTGTTCAGTACGCGATCCTCAGCGCTGCCGGCTTTGCCACGGCGGCCGCGACCTGTCACTGCGTCGAGCCGATCGCGGCGCCGATCGCGGCCGACGGCGCCCCTGGCTATTACTCCGTGCTCGTGGTGCGCGCCGACAGCACGATCAAGACCCTCGCCGACGCGCGCAATGCCCGGCTGGCGGTGGCCGGTCCCGATTCGATCGCCGGCCGTCTGATTCCCATGCGCGCTTTCACCCACGAGGGCATCGCGCCGGAGAAGTTCTTCGCGGCCACCGTCGAGACCAGCGATCCCGAGGCGGCCTTGAGCACCCTGTTCAGCGGCGAGGCGGATATCGCCGTGTCCTGGTCGAGCCTCACTGGCCCCGCCGATAGCGGCTACGATTTCGGCGTGCTCGCCGACATGATCGGCGACGGCCGCCTGCAGCCCGGCTCCGTACGCGTCGTGTGGCAGTCGGCGCTCATCCCGTTCGGCCCGCACGTCGTGCGTACCGACATGCCGGAGGAGCTGAAGTCGCTCCTCTCCGATGCGCTTCTCGCCATGGCCACCGAGGCGCCCGATGCCCTCGATGCGGTGGACCGGGCCGGCTACGGCGGCGGCGGCTTCGCCAAAGCCGATGCCGCGCTCTATGCCCCGATCGCCGAACTCGTGGCCGCCCCGACCGTTTCCAGACCCTGACCTGTCCGAATCGCCGGGTTTGTTTGACGGAATATTAGGGCTCCGCCCCTAGGGTCGCGGCCCATGACCGCAATCCCCCATCCCGACGAAACCATCCCCCAGGCTCCGGCTCAGGATGGTCACAAGAGCCTTTTCGCCGCCCTCGACCTCATCGAGCGAGCGGTAGTGGCCGCTCTTTTCGGCTTCTTTGTCTACCGGATGATCGACGCCTTCATCACGACCGGCGCGGTCATCAATCTCGTTCTGGTGGTGTCGGAAGGGTTGGTGGTGGTTCTCGTCCTTATCCGCCGCGCCGCCCGCAACGTCTCGCTGAATCCGGTGGATTGGGTCCTGGCCTTCGTCGCGACGGCGGCGCCGCTTTGTGCCGCGCCGGGAACGGCGTCGCCGCTGGTGCCGAGCGTCTTCTGCGTCCTGCTGACCTTTGCCGGCCTCTTGCTGCAGATCGCCGCAAAGCTCAGCCTCTGGCGCAATTTTGGCATCATCGCCGCCAACCGGGGCATCACCACGGGCGGGGTCTACAATCTCGTCCGCCACCCCATGTATGCCGCCTATCTCCTCACCGGCATCGGATTTCTTCTCGCCAACCCGACGGTCTGGAACGCCGGCATCTATGCCATTGCGTTCAGCTTCCAGGTTGCCCGTATTCTGGCGGAAGAACGGTTGCTCGGCGTGGATGCGGACTATCGCGCGTTCGCCGGCCGGGTTCGCTATCGGGTCATCCCCGGGATCTTCTAGGTCGTCTGGGAGGCTACGGCCTCTGGCCGATCGGGCCGTGCCCGCTCCCTACGAGGCGGTCCGCGTGATGCTATCGGACAGGCGCGGCCGCAGATAGAACTTATCGGTGAGATCGTAGGTGCCGGTGAGGATGTAGCCGACGGTCGGCGTGTAGGCGTAGTGGACCTCGGCCGTGATCAGGTAGCTGCTCGGCGTGCGCAACGCCGCCGGGATCGATATCGGCGATCCCGGGGTCAGGGCGGTGTCGTTCTGGGCATCGCTCCACGAGACCGTCGCCACGCTGTTCGCATCGATCTTGACCTGCGTCACCTTGATCTTCAGCAGGCTGTTCGAATAGGGCGTGATCACCGAGGCGGCCGCGTCGAGGATGTTTGCCATGTCCGCGTCTGTGATCGTCTTCGACTGCGTGATCAGGTCGCTCAGTGACGAGGTGATGTGAGTGACCTTGCGGCTGATGGTCAGCCCGTCGCTGAGTTCCGTCCCGCCGAAGAACAGGCCCACCATCACCGGCAGGATCAGGGCGAACTCGACCGCCGACAGTCCCGAACGATTGCGGGCAAATCGCCGGATACGCCGGCTGAGGCCCATCCGCACGGGGAGGGCGCCGACGGCGGGCGTCTCGATCGTCATGGCGTTTCCTTCACGGCTCACCACGGGAACGGCTCGTTGCGGAAGGCGGCCACCGACGCGAGCAGGTGATTGCCGTCCGCCAGGTTCGTCAGGTTGAAGCTGAGGAGTTTGGCGAAGACCGGCCATTCGTAGAAGGCGCGGATCACGACGATGTCGCTGCCGTGACCGGCGGCGTAAATGAAGGTGTTGGTCTTCAGGTTGCCGTTGGCGTCCACGGGCTTCGCCAGATCGACCGAGTCGAACGTCGTGTAGGTGCGCACGTCGAGCTTCAGGTTGGTGGTGCAGTTGGTGAAGAGCGCGCTCACCTGCGAGCAGATCTGCGAAGTCAGGTCGGTGGCGGTGTATCCGAGCTGCTGCGCCTGCCCGGTGCGCACCAGGCGCGCGGTATTGGCCACCGCCGTTTCCAGCGACTGCCCGGCAAAGAAGACCAGGCCGACCTGCAGGATCGCGAAAAGGAGCCCGAAGAAGGGAATGGCGAGCAGGCCGAACTCGATTGCCGCGGCGCCGCGCACGTCGCGGCGGAAGCCGCGGCCCGCCGTGCCGGGGCTCAGCCGGCGGAGCAGCCCGTTGATGGGGAAGCGAAGCACCATGCCAAACCCGACTCGTCCATGGTCCGGCGATGAAAATCCTGCCGCACCGGCAGCCTGGATATCAGGCAGGAATTGAAGAAGCGTTGCCCCTGATCCCGAAAAACGAAACGAAACCGGTAACGTCTCGCTAACCAGCGCGGAGCCGTCCTATTTGCCGCCCGCGGCTGAGGCCGAACTCGCAAGCGATCCGTTGGCGGTGACCTGCGAGCGCACCGCATCGAAGGCAGTGCCGGTATCGCCGATCGTGACCGTCGGCGAGCAGTCCGGTGTGCAGCTGAAGGTCTGGCGGTCCGAGCGCTTGTAGACGGTGACCAGGTCGTCGTTCGCCGCCTGGACAGTCAGCGTCTCCTCGGCAATCGAGGCCCCGGTCGAATCGAGAATGATCAGGTTGGTGGTCCCGAAGCTGTGGCCGGTGATGATCAGCGTCTGGTTGTCCTGGATGGTGGCGTCGGCGATCGCGGGATTGCCGATGATCACCACGTTCGCGGGCCTCGATATGTGCATGACCTTGGCGCGGTCGACCGTGACCGAGATCGGTTCGCCCGCGGCTGATGCCTGCGTCGGCAGGAGGGCGCCCATAAGGAAGAAGACCGCCGCGGCTTGGAGGCCCGGAAACAGCGCGCTTGGCTTGATGGACATGGACGATCTCCGGGCGATGCGGGCGAAAACGAGGGAAACCTTGGCGAAGAATGGTGAATGAAGGCTTAAGTCGGCGCCGCGGGGCCTGGCGACGATCGGGAACCTCGGCCGAGCCCCACTCAAAGGCGATTGAGCCGCAGAGTAAACAGGGAGTTGTCTCGCATGGTAAATATTTGAAGAACAAACAACAGGCCAGAAAAAAACGGTTTGATTACAAGTCTATGTGATGTTCATCGAAGATTTACTATTAACGAATTATGCTTTGCCCCCGGAATTCGGGCCTCCGATATTAACTAAGCTTCAAAGCTTTGGCGCTAGTGTCACTCAGGTCGCGGCCCTTACAGAAGAACTGCCGAAGACCGGGCCAGTGCTTTTAGAACAACCGGAGTGAAGGAGTCACCCAATGAAGAAGCTTTTCAACCGTTTTGCCAAGGACGAGTCGGGCGCCACCGCCATTGAATACGGCCTCATCGCCTCCCTCATCGGCGTTGCCATCATTCTCGGCGCCACCGCTCTCGGCACGAAGCTGAACTCCACGTTCAACTCGATCGCCACCTCGATCAACGGCCCCGCTTCGTAAGCTGCGGGCTGCGACGAGACTTGCACAAAATGGTCGCGCCGCCGTCCGGCGGCGTCGACCCGAATACGAACGGGCGCAAAGGCCGGCTTTTTTTGGCAGGCACTTGCGCCCGTCCGTCTGTTTGAAGGAGGGCGACCCGTACCGGCCTGGCGAATGACATCCCGTGGACCGCCGGCCATGCAATCAAAGGGACGAGGAAATGCGACGACGAATCGTGCTGTTTATTCAGGACGAGAATGGCGCGACGGCAATTGAATACGGACTGATCGCTTCGCTGGTCGGCGTGGCCATCATCATCGGAGCGACTGCCCTCGGCAGCAAGCTCAACTCCGTGTTCAACAGCATCGCAACGAAAATCAACGGACCGGCCGCCTGATGTGAGGCGGCGACAAAACGGAGACGGTCAGGCGGGCGAGGGGAGACGTGGGCCCTCGTCAGCCCGAAATTCAGACCGTCTTAATCATTCGCCGCTAGCCAGATAGGCGGGTCAACGGAGATCGGCCGGGATGGCCACGATCGTCCAATACGCGCTCTTTGCGCTCTTTCCGCTGGCGATGGCCTACGCCGCCGCCTCGGATCTTTTGACCATGACGATTTCCAACAAGCTCGCCCTGGCTCTTCTCGCCGGGTTCGCGGTGCTGGCGCCCGTAGTCGGCATGGATTGGCAAGTTGTGGCCCTCCATGTCGCCGCCGGAGCTCTCGTGCTCGCCTTCGGATTCGCGTTCTTTGCCGCTGGCTGGATCGGCGGCGGCGATGCCAAACTGGCGGCGGCGGTCGCGCTGTGGATCGGATGGGGCGACCTGCTCGAATACGCCACCCTTGCCGCCGTGTTCGGTGGCGCGCTCACGCTCATCATTCTTGCGTTCCGGCAGTCGGTGCTGCCCGCCTTCGTCATTCGCCAGCCCTGGGTTCAGCGGCTGCACGATGAGAAGGGGGGCGTGCCATATGGGGTCGCGCTCGCCGCCGCCGGATTGGCCATGTACCCGCACACCATCTGGCTGCGGGTCGTTCTCGGCTGAGACGCCGCCGGCACCGGGTCTCTGGCCATCGGCCGCCCGGCGCCGCACGGGCGATTCAACACACGCGCGATTCCTTCCGCCCGCCTGGCGGTAACACTTGGTTAGTTAAGTTTTCTCACACTTGATTAACCATAAGTACACGATTGCCGGGCGAGATTACTGGGCGAGGTCGGCATTGAACGACCTGTTCGAGGTAGCGCGTCATGAAACTCTCCCGCGTCATCGTCCTTGCAGTAGCAGTGATCGCCGGCCTGGTCGCCGCATTCCTGGCGCTGAACCTGACATCAGGCACGCCGCAACCGACGGCCGCGAATCCGGCGCCGGCAGGAAACCAGGTGCTGGTTGCCGCCAAGGACATCCCGATGGGGACCAAGCTGGATAACGACGCCGTCCAGTGGGAAGACTGGCCGGGCACGGCGACTTCCGCCAACTACCTCACGCGAGCGGTTACCCCGGACGCGGCGACCAAGGTCGTCGGCGCCATCGCCCGCTCAACCTTCTACGCGGGCGAGCCGATCAACGAGGGCAAGCTCATCCGTTCCGACCGCGGCTTCATGTCCGCGATCCTGCCGGAAGGCATGCGCGCCGTCGCCACCAAGATCGCGGCCGATACCAGCGCCGGCGGCTTCATCCTTCCCAATGATCGGGTCGACGTGATCATGACGCGTCAGTCGGCGAGCGAAAACAACGGCCCGGCAACGTTCAAGACCGAGACCATTCTCAACAACGTGCGCGTCCTCGCCATCGACCAGACGATCGAGGAGAAGGGCGGCCAGAAGGTCGTTGTCGGCCAGACCGCTACGCTCGAGCTGACGCCGCAGCAGGCCCAGATCCTCAGCGTCGCCCAGCAGATGAGCGACCGCCTGACGCTGGCGCTGCGCAGCATCGCCGACTCCACGCGACTGCCGAGCGACTCGGCCGCCGACGCCTTCCACCTCATCGGAAGCAGCACCAACAACAAGAATGGCGCCGTCACCGTCGTGAGGAATGGCGTCGCCCGCGAAGAAACCGGTCTCCGGTGACCGCGAATTTCCCGAACGCAACGACTGCCCGGCCGGCCAAGCAAGGAATCACCGAGATGTTCATCCTACTGCGTAAGCTGACACTCGCCGCCGCCGCCCTGGTTGCCCTCGGTTCGCTGGGCAGTACGATTCTGCCCTCCGTTGCCCATGCCGACGAAGCGTCGATGCCCCTCGGGGCGCCGTTGAACAAGTCGGTCAAGCTCGGTCTCAACAAGTCCCTGGTCATCGACCTGCCGCGCGATGCCCGCGATCTGCTGGTCTCCAACCCCGATATCGCCGACGCGGTCATCCGCACGCCCCGGCGCATTTACCTGACCGGTATCAAGATCGGTCAGGCCAACATCATCGTCTTCGACCGCGCCGGCACGCAGATCGTCACCCTCGATCTGGATGTCGAGCGCGACGGCGTCGATCTGAACGCCCTTCTCCGCCGGCTCATCCCGGACTCCGACATCAACGTCGAGGTCCTGAGCGACAACATCGTGCTCACCGGTTCGGTCAAGAACGCCGCCGATTCGACCAAGGCGCAGAATCTGGCGGAGGCCTTTATCGGCGGCGCCAAGTCCGACTCGAACAGCGCATCGTCCGCCTCCACCAAGCCCGCGGGCGCCGGCGACACGACCATCTCGGTCGTCGCATCGACGAGCACGGGCGCCGCTGCGGTGAATTCCGCGCCCAAGGTCATCAACCTGCTCACGATCAATGGCGAGGACCAGGTCTTCCTGAAGGTCACCGTGGCCGAGGTTCAGCGCAACATCGCCAAGCAGCTCGGCATCGATCTGTCGGCCGTCGGCGGGTCGACCGGATTCGTCACCAGCCTGGTCTCGCAGAATCCATTCGCCGTGCAAAACAAGGCTATCTCCGATACCGCGATAACTGCGGGTTACTTCAAGAACGACGCCAACAACTTTGGCGGTACGCTGCGCGCGCTCGAACAGACCGGCATGATCCGGACCCTGGCCGAGCCGACGCTCACCGCCATCTCCGGCGAATCGGCATCGTTCCTCGCCGGCGGCGAGTTCCCGGTGCCGACCGGCTTCGATGCCACCACGCGCCAGCTTTCGGTCGCCTTCAAGCAGTTCGGCGTGGCGCTGAGCTTCTCGCCGGTGGTCCTCACCGAAGGTCGCATCAGCCTGCACATCAAGACCGAGGTATCGTCGCTGTCCAACGAGGGGGCGGTGGCCATCGCCGCCGGCGTCAGCATTCCCTCGCTGAAGGTTCGCCGCGCCGAAACGACCCTCGAGCTGCCCTCCGGCGGCGCCATGATCATGGGCGGCCTGCTCCAGGACGACATCAACCAGTCGATCAGCGGCCTGCCCGGCCTCAAGAACCTGCCGGTGCTCGGAACCCTCTTCCGCAGCCGTGATTTCCAGCGCAACGAAACCGAGCTGGTGATCTTCGTCACCCCCTATCTGGTCAAGCCGGTTTCTCCCAATTCGATCGCGCGGCCTGACGACGGCTTTGCGCCGGCCGGCGACGGCACCGCGTCCTTCCTCGGCCGTATCAACCGCGTCTACGGCGTCAAGGGTGCTCCGGCGCCCGCCGGCGCCTACCGCGGCACCTACGGCTTCATCTTCGAATAATCGCGCCGGCATCCATGGAGTCCGCGAGCATGACCAGCAAACATCCATCCGAACGCAGGCGCCCGGTTCGGCCAGTCGATCTTGTGCGGCCGGTCTTCATCGCCGGCGGGCTTGCCCTGGCGCTTTCCGCCTGCACCCACACGCGGCAGCCGGAAATCGTCGGTTCGGTGCCGGACGACTACCGGCTCAACCATCCGATCGCCATCGACGACACGGTGAAGACGCTGGATGTTCCGGTCAGCACCAACGCCGCCCGACTGACCAGCGGCGTCAAGGGCAATATCCAGGGGTTCGCCCAGCGCTTCCTCGACAGCGGCGCCGCGGTGATTGCCGTGGTGACGCCGTCGGGCTCCAGCGACGAGACCGCGGCGGTGTGGCTGAGCTATCAGGTCAAGGACGCCCTGGTGGGCGCCGGCGTCGATCCCAAGAAAGTCGACTTCCGCGTCTACCGCGCCAGGGGCGAGGGCAACGCGCCGATCCGCATCGCCTTCAGTGCGATCGGTGCCACGACCGCCGGCTGCGGGCCGTGGCCGGACCAGGTCGCGAAGACGTCCGAGAACACGCACTACCATAACTACGGCTGCGCGACGCAGCAGAACCTCGCTGCCATCGTCGCCAATCCGCTGGACCTCCTCTATCCGCGCGGCATGAGCCCGGCCGACGCCACCAGGCGCGCCGCCGTGCTTGCCAACTACCAGAAGGGCGCGCCGACGCAGGGCGACTACTCGAAGGAGCCCGGCGCCACGGTGGCTACCGGAGTCGGTTCCAAATGACCAATCTCGCGTTCGAAGACAGGCCCCTTCCCGCGGCGGAGCCGCTTCCGGCCCAGCCCGCCGCCGTCGCCCATGGCGACGTCCGCCCGGTTCCGCGAATCTCGATTCAGGCCTTCTGTGAGTCGCCTGAACTCGCCGCAACCATGGAGGCCGCGGCGAGGGACCGCCGGATGAGCCGTGCCCACGTCAAGGTCCACACCGGCGGACTGGCGGCTGCGGCCGAGTTCTACCAGGGCGCGGCCACGCCGAACCTGATCATCGTCGAGACCAAGCTGCCCCGCGACCGTCTCGACACCGAGCTGGACCGCCTCGCCGAGGTCTGCGACGCAGGCACGAAGGTCGTGGTCATCGGTCACGTCAACGATGTGGCCCTCTACCGCGAGCTGACCCACCGCGGCATCAGCGAGTATCTCGTCGCGCCCGTCGACCTGATGCGCATCATCAAGACGATCGGCGACCTCTACGTCGAGGGCTCCGCGCGCCCCCTCGGGCGCACCATCGCCTTTGTCGGCGGCAAGGGCGGGGTGGGCTCCTCCATGGTCGCCCACAACGTCGCCTGGTCGATCGCCCGCAATTTCGAGAGCGATGCCATCGTCGCCGACCTCGACCTCGCCTTCGGCACCGCCGGCCTCGATTTCAATCAGGATCCGACCCAGGGCATCGCGGAGGCGATCCATGCGCCCGACCGTATCGACGACACCTTCCTCGATCGGTTGCTCGCCCGGTGCACGGATCACCTGAGCCTGCTCGCCGCGCCCGCTACCCTCGATCGCAATTGCGATTTCGACGAGGGAGCCTTTGCGCCGCTCATCGATATCGCCCAGGCGGGCGTTCCGGCCGTCATCCTCGACCTGCCTCATGTCTGGACCGCATGGATGCGGAAGACGCTGCTCTCCGCGGACGAGATCGTGCTCACGGTGGAGCCGGACCTCGCCAACCTCCGCAACGCCAAGAATCTCGCCGATCTTTTGCGTCAGGCGCGCAAGAACGACTCGCCGCCGCGCCTTATCATTAACAAAAGCGGAATCGCCAAGCGGCCTGAGATCAAGGCGGATGATTTCGCCGCCGCGCTCAATCTGACGCCGTTGGCCGTGATTCCCTTCGACGCCCAGCTTTTCGGCACTGCGGCGAACAATGGCCAGATGATCGCCGAAACCGACCCCAAAAGCCCGATCGCCGAGTCCTTCGATCTCATTGCCCGCGTGGTAACCGGCCGGCAAGAGGTTAAGCGGCAGAAGAAGAGTTCCCTTGGCCCGCTTCTGGCGCGGCTGCGCGGCAAGAAAACCGCCTGACGAGGTAGGTCAATGTTCGGCAAGCGTGGGACCACAGGGCCGGGCGGAACCAATCCGCCTTCGCCGCCAGTCGACAAGCCGGCGGCCGCGGCGCCGCCCCCGCCGGCGCAGCCGTCGGTAGCTTCCGGCGCGCCGGAGGTCCCGGCTTCGTCTTCCCCGCCGGCCACCCCGCCGCCGCAGGCGGCATTGCCGTCGGTGCCGGCCAAGCCCTCCGGGCAGACCCGTTCGCGCCAGGAACCGGGCGGCGTTCGCCGTTCCGAGAATTTCTACGACGTCAAGACGACGGTCTTCTCGGCGCTCATCGATACCATCGACCTGTCGCAGCTTGCCCGCCTCGACGCCGAGTCGGCGCGCGAGGAAATCCGCGACATCGTCAACGACATCATTGCCCTCAAGAACATCGTGATGTCGATCGCCGAGCAGGAGGACCTGCTCGAGGATATCTGCAACGACGTTCTCGGCCTCGGTCCGCTCGAGCCGCTGCTCGCCCGCGACGACATCGCCGACATCATGGTCAATGGCGCCACCAAGACCTACATCGAAGTCGGCGGCAAGGTGCAGCAGACCAACGTCCGCTTCCGTGACAATTCGCAGCTGATGAACATCTGCCAGCGCATCGTCAGCCAGGTCGGGCGCCGCGTCGACGAATCGAGCCCGATCTGCGACGCGCGCCTTCCTGACGGCAGCCGCGTCAACGTCATCGCGCCGCCGCTTTCGATCGACGGACCGACGCTCACCATCCGCAAGTTCAAGAAGGACAAGCTCACCCTCGATCAGCTGGTCAAGCTCGGCACCATCACGCCCGAGGGCGCCACGATCCTGCAGATCATCGCGCGCTCGCGCTGCAACGTTCTGGTCTCCGGCGGCACCGGCTCGGGCAAGACGACGCTGCTCAATTGCCTGACCCGCTACATCGACGAGGACGAACGCATCATCACCGCCGAGGACGCCGCCGAACTGCAACTGCAGCAGCCGCATGTCGTGCGCCTCGAGACCCGCCCGCCGAATATCGAGGGCGAGGGCGAGGTGACCATGCGCGACCTGGTCAAGAACTGCCTGCGTATGCGGCCCGAGCGCATCATCGTCGGCGAGGTGCGCGGACCGGAGGCCTTCGACCTGCTCCAGGCTATGAACACCGGTCACGACGGCTCGATGGGCACGCTCCACGCCAACAGCCCGCGCGAAGCCATGGCGCGCCTCGAATCGATGATCACGATGGGCGGCTTCTCGCTTCCCTCCAAGACGCTGCGCGACATGATTTCCAACTCGATCGACGTGATCATCCAGGCCGCCCGCCTTCGTGACGGCACGCGCAAGATCACCCACATCACCGAGGTGGTCGGCACCGAGGGCGACGTCATCATCACGCAGGACATCTTCGTCTACGAGATCCTCGGTGAGGATTCCGCCGGCCGCATCATCGGGCGGCATCGCTCGACCGGCATCGGGCGACCGCGCTTCTGGGACCGCGCCCGGTACTTCGGCGAGGATGCCCGGCTCGCGGCAGCCCTCGACGCAGCCAACGCTCACGAGACTGCCGCCAGCGCTTGAGTTGAGGTGAAATGCTCGGATCGTCGCTCACTATCCTGCTTGCCATCTCCGGGCTCGCCATGCTCAGCGCCGGCAGCATCGCCTATGTCTTTCTTTACCGGCGCATCCAGACCGAGAACCAGGTCGACAAGCGCATCGACAGCATCTCGGCGCGCGGGGTGGTCGGGGAAGTCGCGACCCTGACCCGCGCCGATGCGGCCAAGCGCCGCAAGTCGGTTCAGGAGACGCTCAACGAGATCGACCAGAAGCAAAGGGCCAAGGCGCGCACCAGCAAGACGCCGACGATCCAGACGCGCATCCAGCAGGCCGGTCTGCACTGGAGCCAGCGCACCTTCATGATCTTCAGCGTCATTTGCGGGCTGGTCGTCGCGGTTCTGGTCTGGTTCATCGGCGCGCCGCTCTATGCCGTCGGCCTGCTCGCCGTCGTCGGCATCCTCGGCCTGCCGCGCTGGATCATCAATTTCCTGCGCAAACGCCGCATGAAGAAGTTCCTCGAGGAATTCGCCAACGCCATGGACGTCATCGTCCGCGGCGTCAAAGCCGGCCTTCCCTTGCACGAATGCATTCGCATCATCGCCAACGAGGCGGCCGAGCCGGTGAAGGGCGAGTTCAGGCAGATATCCGAAGCCCAGGCCCTCGGCATCACGCTGTCGGAGGCGGTCGCCAAGCTGCCGGAACGCGTGCCGGTGCCGGAGACCAGCTTCTTCTCGATCGTCGTCACCATTCAGCAGAAGGCCGGCGGCAATCTTTCCGAAGCCCTCGGCAACCTGTCGCGCGTGCTGCGCGAACGCCGCAAGATGGGCGGCAAGATCAAGGCGATGGCGATGGAGGCCAAGGCTTCGGCCTGGATCATCGGCTCGCTGCCGGTGATCGTCATGGGCCTCGTCTACATCACCAGTCCTGCTTACATCACGCTGCTGTTCACCGACCCCACCGGCAACGTCATCCTGGCGGCCTGCGGCGTGTGGATGTCGATCGGCATCGGCGTGATGAAGAAAATGATCAACTTCGACTTCTGAGCGGGGCCCGGTCGTGTTCACATTCATCTATGACAACATGACCAACCCGCAGGTCATGTTCGCGTTGTTCTCAGCGGTCGCGGTCGGCGCCCTGATCTGGACGGCGGCCCAGACCTATTTCGAGCGCGACCGGCTTGCCTCGCGGATCAAGGCGGTTGCCTTCGAGCGCGAAAAGATCCGGGCCCGCGAGCGCGCCAAGCTTGCCGCCGAGCAGAGCCGGGCGAGCCTCCGCAACGAGGCCAAGCCCTTCATGCGGCAGATCGTCGAACGCTTCAACCTGAGGAAGGCGCTTGCCGACGACGGCACCAACAGCCGCCTGCGCATGGCCGGCTATCGCGGGCAGGCGCCGCTGGTCATCTTTCTGTTTGCTCGTCTGGTGATGCCGCTCATCTTCTTTATCGCCGCGATCTTCTATGTCTTCACCATCGCCAAGCTCGAACAGCCGACGACGATCAAGATCCTGATCTGCGTCTTCGCGGCCGGCATCGGTTTCTACCTTCCCAATCTCTACGTCTCCAACGTCGTGTCCAAGCGCCAGACGTCGATCCGCCGCGCCTGGCCGGATGCGCTCGATCTGCTGCTCATCTGCGTCGAGTCGGGCATGTCGGCGGAAGCCGCCTTCCGCAAGGTGTCGGAGGAAATCGGAGCGCAGTCCGTGGCGCTTGCCGAGGAACTGACTCTCACCACCGCCGAGCTCTCCTACCTCCCGGAACGCCGCCAGGCATACGAGAACCTCGGCCTGCGTACCGGCCTCGAGGGCGTCAAGTCGGTCATGACCAGCCTCGTCCAGGCGGAGCGCTACGGCACCCCGCTCGGCCAGTCGCTGCGCGTGCTCGCCCAGGAAAACCGCGACCAGCGGATGAACGCCGCCGAGAAGAAGGCCGCGGCGCTGCCGCCGAAACTGACCGTGCCGATGATCCTGTTCTTCCTGCCGGTGCTCTTCGGCGTGATCATCGGACCGGCCGCGATCCAGGTTTCCCACGCGATGCACCACTAGGCCG
>JBBQGL010000110.1:0-14363 GCA_038323025.1 Hyphomicrobiales bacterium | reverse complement strand
CGGCTCGCGTTCGATCAGCTCATGGTGTTGCACGATCCCCTCACCGCCGGCACCGACGCGTTCATGAAGATCTACAACATCGACGGATCCGAAGCGGGCGCTTGCGGCAACGGCACGCGCTGCATCGCCTGGACCTTGCTGCGCGGCACCGATCGCCGGCGGCTGACGCTCGAGACACGGGCCGGGCTGCTCCAGTGCGAGCGGTTGAACGGCTTGGATTTCTCCGTCGACATGGGAATGCCGCGCTTTGCCTGGGATGACATCCCGCTGCGCGACCCCTTCGCCGACACGCGCACGATCGAATTGCAGATCGGGCCGATCGACGCGCCGATCCTGCATACGCCTTCGGCCGTCAACATGGGCAATCCGCATGCAATTTTCTGGGTCGACGACGTCGATGCCTATGATCTTGCCCGCATCGGCCCACTGTTGGAAAACCACCCGATCTTCCCCGAGCGCGCCAACATCTCGCTCGCCCACGTCACCTCGCGCACTTCCATGACCGTGAAGACGTGGGAGCGCGGCGTCGGCCTGACGCGCGCCTGCGGCACGGCCGCCTGCGCCGCGGCGGTCGCCGCGATGCGCAAGAAGCTCACCGACAACCGCGTCACCGTCACGCTGCCCGGCGGGCCGATGATCGTCGAATGGCGGCCCGACGGACACGTCTGGATGACCGGCCCGGTCGAGAACGAGTTCGCCGGCACTCTCGACCCCGACACACTCGCCTGGAGCGTGGATCAGAAGGGCGCCGCGTGAGAGACGGAAGCGGTATTTCCCTCCCCCTGAAAGGGGGAGGTCGAAAATTGCGTGAGCGATTTTCGGGAGGGGATCATTTCATGTTCCGCTTCGACCGAACTCCGCAGAAAACCGCACAGGCCAGGCGGCTGCGTGTTTTGGCAACTCCAGCTGAGCGTATCCTTTGGTCAAGGCTGAAATCAGCCCAGATTGAAGGTCAGAGCTTTCGACGCCAGCACCCGCTCGGACCATACATTCTCGATTTCTATTGTGCAGCGGCTCGTTTGTGCATCGAGCTCGATGGCGAACAACACGGCCGGGCTCGCGTAGCCGCCCGCGACCAGCGGCGCGATCGATGGCTTGAGGAGAAGGGGATTTTGGTACTGCGCTTCTCAAATACCGACATGCGCGGCAATCTCAGCGGAGTCCTGGACGCAATCGCGCATCACGTTCTCGAACGTCGCCCTCAACAGACCCCCTCCGAAGCGCTTCGCGCTTCGACCTCCCCCTTTCAGGGGGAGGGAACGCGCCTTTCCCTGATCAGGCCGGCGATCCTGATGCTTGAAGTCCTCACCTTCGGCTGCCGCCTGAACACGCTGGAGTCCGAAGTGATGCGGCGGCGGGCGGCCGAGGCCGGGCTCGGCGACGCGGTCCTCGTCAATACCTGTGCCGTGACGGCGGAGGCGGTGAGCCAGGCCAGGCAAGCCATCCGCCGGGCCCGTCGCGAGCGCCCGGACGCCCGCATCGTCGTCTCCGGCTGCGCCGCCCAGATCGACCCGCAGGGCTTTGCCGCCATGCCGGAAGTCGACCTGGTTCTGGGCAATGCCGAGAAGCTGACCGTGGCCGGCTATGCCGTCGGCAGCCCCGACGGCGAGAGAAGGCAGCACGCCGGAAGCGCGGAAGTTCGCGTCGACGACATCCGGTCCGTGCGCGAAACCGCGGGCCACCTGATCGATGGGCTGGACGGCCACACCCGCGCCTTCGTCGAGATCCAGAACGGCTGCGACCATCGCTGCACGTTCTGCGTCATCCCGTTTGGCCGCGGCGACTCGCGCTCCGTGCCGATGGGCGGAGTCATCGAGCAGGTCCGCCGCCTGGCCGGGCAGGGTCATGCCGAGGTGGTGCTGACCGGCGTCGACATCACCGCCTACGGCGCCGACCTCCCCGGCGCGCCGACGCTGGGCAAGCTGGTCAAGTCGGTCCTGAAGCACGTGCCGGAATTGAAGCGCCTGCGGCTGACCTCGATCGACTCGATCGAGGTCGATGCCCATCTGCTCGATGCCATCGCCGGCGAGGAGCGGCTGATGCCGCATTTGCATCTGTCGCTCCAGTCCGGCGACGACCTGATCCTGAAGCGGATGAAGCGCCGGCATTCGCGCGCCGATGCCATCCGCTTCACCGAAACCGTGCGCCGGCTGCGGCCGGACGTCATTTTCGGCGCCGACCTCATCGCCGGCTTCCCGACCGAGAGCGAGGCGATGTTCGAGAACTCGCTGTCCGTGGTCGCGGAGTGCGGCCTGACCCACGTTCATGTCTTCCCCTATTCGCCGCGGCCGGGCACGCCGGCGGCCCGCATGCCGCAGGTGGAGCGCGCCGTTGTGCGCGAGCGGGCCGCACGGCTGCGGGCGGAGGGCGCGACCGCGCTTGCCGCCCACCTCGACGCCGAGCACGGGGCCGTTCGCCGCATCCTCGTCGAGAACGGTGGCGTCGGGCGGACGGAGCATTTCACCCTCGCCGAGATCGGCGGGACGCGCGGGGAGATTGTCACCGCCCGCATCACCGGCCGGACGGACCGCGCCCTGATTGCAACGCCGCTCACGGCGGCGGCCTAGGCCAATGGCCCTGTTCCGCAAGATCTTCGGCGGCGGCGCCCCACCGTCCGAGACGCCCGAGGTCGCGCCTGCCGAAAACCCGCCGGCCCCTGCCCCGCGGCTTTCGTGGCTGCAACGCCTGAAGAGCGGACTCGCCCGTTCATCGAGCGCGCTGACCGAGAGCATCTCGTCGGTTCTCACCAAGCGGAAGCTGGACGACGCGGCCCTCGACGAATTCGCCGAGACGCTCTTGAAGGCCGACCTCGGCCTCGCCACCGCGACCGCGATTACCAACCGGCTTGCCGCCGGCCGTCATGACCGGGAGATCGCCGAGACCGAGGTGAAGGCGATCCTCGCTGCCGAGATCGAGAAGGTGCTGGCGCCCGTCGCACTGCCGCTCGCCATGGATCCGGCGAGGAAGCCGCACGTCGTCCTCGTCGTCGGCGTCAACGGCACCGGCAAAACCACCACCATCGGCAAGCTCGCGGCCAAGCTCACCGCCGAAGGGCATGGCGTCGTGCTCGCCGCCGGCGATACGTTTCGTGCTGCCGCCATCGACCAGCTGAAGATCTGGGGCGAACGTGCCGGGGCGAAGGTCATCGCCCGCGCCCCCGGCTCGGACGCGGCTAGCCTCGCCTTCGAGGCGCTAGAGGAGGCGAAGGCCTCGGGCGCCGACGTCGTCCTCGTCGATACCGCCGGGCGCCTGCAGAACCGCGACGAGCTGATGGCGGAGCTCGAGAAGATCGTTCGCGTCATGCGGAAGTTCGACCCAAGCGCGCCGCACACGGTGCTCCTCACCCTCGACGCCACCACCGGCCAGAACGCGTTGAATCAGGTGGAGATCTTCGGCAAGCGCGCCGGGGTGACCGGCCTCGTCATGACCAAGCTCGACGGCACGGCGAGGGGCGGCATCCTCGTCGCCATCGCCGCGAAATACGGCCTGCCGGTGCACTTCATCGGCGTCGGCGAGGGCATCGACGACCTCGAGCCGTTTGCGGCCGGCGATTTCGCCCGAGCGCTGGCCGGGCTATAGATTCAAACAAGAGGCGAGGAGCGGCGTCAGCCCGCGACCGGGACCAAAAAACAACTCATGACCTTTGAACCCGACCCCAGTTCGCCGGCGCGGAAACCGATCAATCCGCTCCTGAAGCTCGTCCTCGAATTGGGGCCCCTCGGCGTTTTCTTCTTCGCCAACGCCCGCGGCGAGTCGCTCGCGGCAACCTTCCCGTGGATCGCGAGCCTGGGCGGGCCGATCTACTTCGCCACCGCCGCGTTCATCGCCGCCACGATCCTGGCGCTCGCCGTGTCGCTGGCGCTTACCCGCACCCTGCCGATCATGCCGTTCGTCACGGCCATCGTCGTCCTCATCTTCGGCGGTCTGACGCTCTGGCTGCAAGACGACACGTTCATCAAGATGAAGCCGACCATCGTCAACGCCCTCTTCGGCGGCGCGCTGCTCGGCGGCCTCTATTTCGACAAGGCGCTGCTCGGCTACGTCTTCGACGCGGTGTTCAAGCTGACGCCCGAGGGCTGGCGGAAGCTCACCTTCCGCTGGGGCCTGTTCTTCCTGCTGCTCGCGGCGCTGAACGAGGTCATCTGGCGTTCGGTCTCCACCGACCTGTGGGTCGATTTCAAGGTGTTCGGCATCATGCCGCTCACCTTCCTCTTCACCCTCAGCCAGCTGCCGCTGATCAACCGCTACCAGATCAAGGAAGAGGCGAAGGGGTCGTAGGGCTGGTCTTCCGCCGCCTGCCGGTTCGACCTCCCTCAGGCCGGTAAGTGCGCGACACCGATGTTTGTCGCGGCGCGCTGCAGTTCACGATCGAGCGTTGCAAGCGGCAAGCCGCGGCGCTCGGCAAGTTCCAGGTAGCAGGCGTCGTAGCTCGTCAGGCCCAATTCGTCGGCAAGGACCAAAGTCCTCGTCCACGCATTGTCATGCGTCTCTCTGTCCACGTTGAAGGGAAGGCGCAACAAGTCCATCACGGACCGATCACGATCGGTCCGGTCGATGCGCTTGCGACGGATGTTCTGTTGAAGGCTGTTGGCGATCTCCAGTCGCCAGATTCCCGGCACCCAGGCGCCCGTGTCTTCAACCCGACGGAGAATCCGATCCAGGTCATCGGTTCGCTCGTCGTCATATATCCATGCGAGGACCACCGACGAATCGACGACGAGCGTCATGGACGGCCGAAGTCCACGTCCTTCTTGACCTCTTCCCAGTTGAAAGGTCCGAGCTTCATTTGCCTGGCACGGGCGCGAAGACGCGCGGCCGCCGCGTGCGCTGCGGCACGATCATGGCTGGCGGCGTCGTTGTAAGGCACCAGTTTCGCTACCGGACGGCCGCGGCGTGTGATCACGATCTCCTCGCCGCGCTCGGCGCGTTCAAGGAGCGACGACAGGCGATTTTTCGCGTCGAAGGAACCAATCTGATCCATCCCTGTAAGCTAGCTGTCCAGCTAGCTTATTACAAGGGAGCTCAACGAGCTTGCCCCCCGTGGGCGCGCCTCACTTGCTTGGCCTACCCACGTGCCTTTTCGATCTCCGGCAGGATGACCTTGGTCAGATCCTCGTCCGAGATCGGGCCGACCTTCTTGAAGCGGATGATGCCGTCGCCGCTGACGATGAAGGTTTCGGGCACGCCATAGACGCCCCAGTCGATCGCCGCGCGCCCGGCCGCATCGACGCCGATTGCCGAATACGGATTGCCCAGTTCGCCGAGGAAGCGGCGGGCGTTGTCGCCGGCGTCCTTGTAGTCGATCCCTACCAGGCGGGCTCTCCCGGCGGCGGCGAGTTTCTGCAGTTGCGGATGCTCCTCCCGGCACGGCACGCACCAGGAGGCGAAGATGTTGACCACGGTCACCTGGCCGAGGAGATCGGCGCGCTTCAGCCCGGGCAGCGCCGGATCGAGGGGCGCAAGCGCGAACTCCGGCGCCGGCTTGCCGACAAGCGCCGACGGAATGAAATCGGTATCAACCCCCGACTCGAGCCGAATGAGGAAGATCCCGGCGAGGGCTGCAAAGACGACCAGGGGAATGAGGAACACCCATCGCCGCCTCGAAACCGCCGCCGGCCCGGCATCGCTCATGGCCGGCCTGCCGAGCGCCGGCGGACGCCGCGCGCCTCCAGTTCGGCGAGCCGGCGCTTCTGCGCGCGCCCATCGAAGAATATCCACAGGAACAGGCCGGTCAGCACTGCCGCGGTCAGCAGGTAGGCGGCGAGGATGAAGCCGCCGTGAGGCAGGTGCTCCATGGCTACCCGGACGCCGCCGTCAGTTGCAGGGTGCGCACCCGCCGCCGGAATATCTCGTTCCGCATGGCCATGAGGAGGAGCGCGGCGAAGAGCACGCTCATCGCCAGCACCATCTCGAACAGCGGCCACAGCATGGTCGGGTAGATCGTCGACCCGCCCGCCCGGAAAATGCTCTCGCCCTGGTGCTGCGAGTTCCACCAGTCGACGGAGAATTTGATGATCGGCAGGTTGATGGTGCCGACGAGCGTGAGGATGGCGGCGGCCTTCGCCGCCTTGCCCGGATCCTCGACCGCCTGCCAGAGCGCGATCAGCCCGAGATAGACGAGGAAGAGGATCAGCATCGAGGTCAGGCGCGCGTCCCACACCCACCACGCGCCCCAGGTCGGCCGCCCCCACAGCGAGCCGGTGACGAGGGCGAGGAAGGTGAAGGCGGCGCCGATCGGCGCGGCGCTCTTCGCCGCCACGTCGGCGAGCGGGTGGCGCCAGACCAGCGTGCCAAGGCTGGCTACCGCCATGAGGCCGTAGCAGGCCATCGCCAGCCAGGCGAACGGCACGTGGATGAACATGATCCTCACCATCTCGCCCTGCAGGTAGTCGGGCGGGGCGACGAAGAAGGAGAGATAGAGCCCGGCGATCAGGCCGACGAGGCTCACGCCCCACAGCCACGGCAGCGCGCGGGCGGAAAACGCGAGGAAGCGGGTCGGATTGGCGAGGTCTCTGAGCGGCATGGCTGAGGTTCTAGATCAAGTCGGGCGGCGTTGGATAGATTTCGCCGGCGCGAACGTCATAACCGGCCAGTCCCGCCGCAATTTCGCCGGCCTGCCGGGCCATTTGCCCGGTCCCGTCAATTCACCAAGTCCTGATGACACGGCGGCCCGCTGTGCTAGATAGCATGCAAGCCGGCAGCCGCACCCGCCGGACCGTGACCAACAAAGGAATCTGCCCCATGGTCGTACGCTCGCTCGCCCTCGCCTTTATCCTTGCCGGCACGGTCGCCGCCTCGGCCGCAACCGACGACGAACTGCGCCAGCAGATCGTCGGCAAGTGGGGCGAAACCGCGGAATGCGCCGACTCCACCCTGAGCTTCAACGCCGACGGCACCTTCGGCGACGGCGACCGCACCGGCACCTACTCGATCACCGGCGGCAAGCTCAGCGGCAAGGCGGGCGAGCAGGCCATGCCCGACGTGACGGTCAGCTTCGACGCCGACAAGATGATGCTGAAGAACGAAGGCGGCGATACCGACACCCTCACCAAATGCAAGTAGCCGCAAGGCGCGCCTAGTCCATTCCGGCCCTCAGCGCCGCGGCCCCGGCGACCGCGGCGATCACCGTTGAGGCGAGCGTCACCGCCACGAGCAGCAGGAACGGCGCAAGGAACGGCCCCGACCCGAGGATGACGGCCGAGGCCGCGCTGACGCCGAAGATCAGCACCGGAATCGTGAACGGCAGGACAAGGACGGCGACGAGCAGTCCTCCCCGCCCGAGCGCGGTGAGCAGCGCCGCGCCGATCGACCCGATCAGCGTCAGCGCCGGCGTGCCGACCAGAAGCGTCAGCGCCACCGCCCCGAGCGCCACCGGCTCCAGCCCGAGGAGAAGCCCGAGAAGCGGGGCCGCGATCACCAGCGGCAGCACGGTCGCCAGCCAGTGCCCGAGACTTTTCGCCAGCACGACCAGCTCCAGCGGCAGGCCGGACAGCGCCAACAGGTCGAGGGAGCCGTCGTCACGATCATCCTGGAAAAGGCGGTCGAGGCCAAGAAGGGTTGCAAGCAGCGCGCCGATCCACAGGATCGCGGGCCCTACCCGCGCCAGCAGCTTCATGTCGGGGCCGATGCCGAAGGGGAAGATGATCACCACAGCCAGGAAGAAGAACAGGCCGGCGAAGGCGCCGCCGCCGCTGCGCAGCGACAGTCGCGCCGTCTGACCGGCGACCGTGGCGAGCGACGCGATCATGCCGGCTCCCCCAGCCGGAGCGTAGCGGACGGCGTCGCCGGCAGGTCGCGGTGGGTCGCCGCGATGACCATTCCGCCCCCGCTCCGGTGGCGCGCGATCAGGCGGCCGAGGGTTGCCTCGGCCGCCGCGTCGAGCGCCGCGGTCGGCTCGTCGAGGAGCCATATGGGGCGCGGCGCGATAAGGAGCCGCGCGATGGCGACCCGCCGCCTCTGCCCGGCGGAAAGCGCGCCGGCGGGCAGGTGGTCGAGATGGCCGAGACCGATCTCGTCCAGCGCCGCGCCGATATCGCCACCCCGCCAGACGCGCCGCCAGAAGGCGAGGTTCTCGCGCACGCTCAGCACCGGTTTCAGCGCATCGAGGTGGCCGAGATAGTGGACTTGTGACGCCAGCCCGTCGTCCGGCGCGGGGTCGAGGGCAATCGTGCCGGCCGAGGGCGTAAGCAGTCCGGCAACCAGGCGGAGCAGCGTCGACTTGCCGGCGCCGTTCGGCCCGGTCACCGCCAGCATCTCGCCGTCGGTGAGCGAAAACGACAATCCGGCGAAAACGCTTCGCCCGCCCCGGGTTGCCGCCAGATTGGCCGCGCTCAGGCGCATGCGTTCGACCGGGCCTGATGCCGGCGGAAAAGAGCCCGGCCGGCCCGGCCTAGCCCTGTCCCGCGTGCCCCTGCCGGGGAGGGAATTCGCCGGCCGCGTCCCTTGATCGTCTGGCATCCGGCGGCGATATTCACTATAAGGCCGGCGACCTCAGCCGTCGCCTTCCCGGGCCTGGTTGATCCGGCCTTAGACTGCCCCCGAAACCGCCCGGTCAGAACCGCCCTCCCCGCGGTGACGAAACGTTTCAGGAGACTGTCTTGGCCTCGCTCGATACCTTCAAGTCGCACAGCACGCTCGCGGTCGGAAAGAAGACCTACGACTACTACAGCCTTGCCGCCGCCGAGGCGAATGGCCTGGCGCATATCGGCCGGCTGCCCTTCTCGTTGAAGGTGCTCCTCGAGAACCTGCTCCGCTTCGAGGACGAGCGCTCGGTCTCCGCCGACGACATCCGCGCCATGGCGGCGTGGCTGACCGCCGAGCGCGGCGAACGCGAGATCGCCTTCCGCCCGGCGCGCGTCCTCATGCAGGACTTCACCGGAGTTCCGGCGGTCGTCGACCTCGCCGCCATGCGCGACGCCATGAACCATCTCGGCGGCGATCCCGAGCGCATCAACCCCCTGGTTCCGGTCGATCTCGTCATCGACCATTCGGTCATCGTCGACGACTTCGGCAACGCCCGCGCCTTCGGCCACAACGTCGACCTCGAATACGAGCGGAACGGCGAGCGCTACCGCTTCCTGCGCTGGGGCCAATCGGCCTTCCGCAATTTCCGCGTGGTGCCGCCCGGCACCGGCATCTGCCACCAGGTCAATCTCGAATATCTCTCCCAGACGGTATGGACGAGCGACGAGGGCGGCCGCACGTATGCCTACCCGGACACGCTCGTCGGCACCGACAGCCACACGACCATGGTCAACGGCCTCGCCGTGCTCGGCTGGGGCGTCGGCGGCATCGAGGCGGAAGCCGCCATGCTCGGCCAGCCCATCTCCATGCTCATCCCCGACGTGATCGGCTTCCGCATCACCGGCAAGCTGAAGGAAGGCGTCACCGCCACCGATCTCGTCCTCACCGTCACCGAGATGCTGCGGAAGAAGAGCGTCGTCGGCAAGTTCGTGGAATTCTTCGGCTCCGGCCTCGAGCACATGGCGCTGGAGGACCGCGCCACCATCGGCAACATGGCCCCCGAATACGGCGCCACCTGCGGCTATTTCCCGATCGACGCCGAGACGCTGCGCTATCTCGAGGAGACCGGCCGCGACCCCGACCGGGTGAAACTGGTCGAGGCCTATGCCCGCGCCCAGGGACTGTTCCGCGACGAGGGCACCCCCGACCCGGTCTTCACCGACACGCTCGCCCTCGATCTTTCCACGGTGGAGCCGTCGATCGCGGGTCCGAAGCGGCCACAGGACCGCGTGCTCCTCAGCGACGCCTCCAAGCGCTTCGTCGCCTCTCTCGCCAGCGAGTTCAAGAAGGAGGGTGAGACCGACAAGCACGTCCCGGTCGAGGGCGCCGGCTACGACCTTTCCCACGGCGCCGTGGTCATCGCCGCGATCACCTCGTGCACCAACACCTCCAACCCGAACGTCATGATCGGCGCCGGGCTGCTCGCCCGCAACGCGCTGGCCAAGGGCCTGAAGACCAAGCCATGGGTGAAGACCTCGCTCGCCCCCGGCAGCCAGGTGGTCGCCGAATACCTGGCGAAGTCCGGCCTCCAGGCCGACCTCGACCGGCTGGGCTTCAACCTCGTCGGCTTCGGCTGCACCACCTGCATCGGCAATTCGGGGCCGCTGCCCGAGGCGATTTCGGACACGATCAACAAGGGCGATCTCGTCGCCGCCGCCGTGCTTTCCGGCAACCGCAACTTCGAGGGCCGTATCAACCCCGACGTGCGCGCCAACTACCTGGCCTCGCCGCCCCTGGTCGTGGCCTATGCGCTTGCCGGCTCGATGCAGGTCGACATCGCCCACGATCCGCTCGGCATCGGCAGCGACGGCGAGCCGGTCTACCTGAAGGACATCTGGCCCTCGACGGCGGAGATCGCGCGCTTCGTCCGTGCCAACATTTCGAAGGAGCTGTTCCGCAGCAAGTACGCCGACGTGTTCCGCGGCGACGAGCACTGGCGGAAGATCAGCGTCGAGGGCGGCCTCACCTACCGCTGGAACGGCGGCTCCACCTACGTGCAGAACCCGCCCTATTTCGAGGGCATGGGCCGCAAGCCCGAGCCGGTCACCAACATCGTCGGCGCGCGCATCCTCGGCCTCTTCCTCGATTCGATCACCACCGACCACATCTCGCCGGCCGGTTCGATCAAGGAGAAGAGCCCGGCCGGGGCATACCTCCTCGAGCACCAGGTGCGGCCGGCCGACTTCAACCAGTACGGCACCCGGCGCGGCAACCACGAAGTGATGATGCGCGGCACCTTCGCCAATATCCGCATCAAGAACCAGATGGTCGCCGGCATCGAAGGCGGCGTCACCGCCCACCAGCCCGACGGCGAGGTCATGCCGATCTACAACGCCGCCATGAAGTACAAGGCCGAAGGCGTGCCGCTGGTCATCTTCGCCGGCAAGGAATACGGCACCGGCTCTTCGCGCGACTGGGCGGCCAAGGGCACGCGCCTCCTCGGCGTGCGCGCCGTGATCGCCCAGTCCTTCGAGCGCATCCACCGCTCGAATCTGGTCGGCATGGGCGTGCTGCCGCTGGTTTTCGCCGAGGGCACGTCATGGCAGACGCTGGGCATTCGCGGTGACGAGGAAGTCACCATCCGCGGCCTCGAATCGGGCCTCGCCCCGCGTCAGACGCTCACCGCCGAGATCCGCCACGCCGACGGCACGCTGGTGGTGGTGCCGCTCACCTCGCGCATCGATACCCTCGACGAACTGGAGTACTTCAACAACGGCGGCATCCTGCACTACGTGCTTCGCCGTCTCGCCGCCTGATGCTTTTCAGTGCCGCTGGATGACGGCGCGGAAAAGCGCCCTGTCGGCAAGCGAGTAATACAGGTGGGCACGCGTGCCGCGAACAATCACCGAGGCGGCAAAGGCGATATCGGTAGCGTCCCGCTCCAGGGGAGGCGGCGGCACGATCAGCGGCTCGATGCAGCGATCGACGACTTTTGTGCAGTCCCGGTCGAAGGCAACCCAGCCGATCCGCCAGCGCGCGTCCTCGGTCGCGCCGTTGTAGAACATCACCGGCATGTCAGGATCGCTCGTCAGGAGCGGTCCGGTTGACAGGTGCCAGTTGTCCCACCGATCCCCTCGCGGCAGGAGGGGCGCCGGGCGTTCCTCCCACGGGCCGGCAACGCTCGTGCCGAGCGCCAGGCCGATCCGCGAGGAATTGTCGCGGGCATACTCATAGAACAGGCGCCACCGCCCATCCGCCGTGCGCTCGATGGTTGCCTCTTTGGTGTTGCCCTCGGTCTTCGAAGAACGATGCGCGACGCCACTCTTGCGGAGGTCGTCGATCGCCCGGCCGTCGGCATAGAGAAGCTGACCCGAGCGCCGCGTTTCGTCCACGCCGGTGTAGTAGACGATGTACTTGCCTCGCCATTTGACGACCGTGGGGTCCTCGCAGCCGCCGATATCCTCTGGACCGGGGCCCGGCGCGATAACCGGCTCCGGGCGCATGACGAATGCCAGCCCGTCATGACTCGAGCCATAGAAGATGCTGCCGGTATTGCCGTTCGCGTCGTGGTCCCGGGGGACGGCGCGAACCAGCATGGCGTAACCGTTCTTGTCCTTCCATACGTAGGGGCTCATCAGGTCGCGGCCGGCAAGCGGCCCTGATGCATCGAGCGTCAGCGGCTGGATATCTTCGACGCTGAAATCGACCGCCGGCATCTCAGGCGCCCTGGCCCAGCATCAGCGACAGCCCGCCGTCGATCGTGATGGTCGCGCCGGTGATGTAGTCGGCCGCCGGCGAGGCGAGAAACACCGCAAGACCCGCGACCTCTTCGGCCTTGCCGGCACGGCCCCAGGGGATCGCCGCCTCGAGGCTGGTGCGATAGCCGGCGTCCTCGACGGCGCGCTCGTTCATCGGCGTCAGGATCATGCCCGGGGCAATGGCGTTTACGTTGATCTTGAGCGCCGCACATTCGAGGGCCAGCGTCGCGGTGAGATTGCGGAGACCACCCTTGGCCGAATCGTAGTCGGCGGCACCGGCTCGTACCACCTGGGCATGGATCGACGAGATGTTAATGATGCTTCCCCTCCGGCCGGCAGCGCGAAGATCGCGAACGAAACGCCGGCCGGTCAGAAACGGACCGGTAAGGTCCGTGGCGAGAACGCGCTGCCACTGCGCGAGCGCCATGTCCGCGACCGCCGTGCCGGACTGATTGAGGCCGGCCGAATTCACAAGGATGTCGGGCATTCCCAGAGTGGCTGCCATTTTGTCGAAGGCCGCGTGTACGGCGGCTTCGTCGCCGACGTCGGCGGCCATGGTCACGGCCTTTGCGCCCGAAGCCTCCACGCCGGCACGCGTTTCGTCGGCGGCCGCGCTATCCTTGAAGTAGATAATCCCGACATTCGCCCCGGCGGCTGCGAAAGCCACAGCGCAGGCGCGGCCGATCCCCGATTCCGCGCCGGTTACGAGGGCTGTCCGGCCGTTCATCTGTTTCATCGTCGAGGCAGAATGATGGGACGATCTGCTTTGTTCCGCTAACCGCCCCGCGACGAATCGCGCATGGGCGCTCGCGCGAGCCCGTACATCAGCCGCGTCAACCGAACGTGACTCGCAATTGACCTTGCCTGCCAATAATTTCGGCAGGACAGTGGGACGCCCCGCTGATGTCTTGGGAATCGGTATCGTGAAGTTGAAGCGGCCGCTTGCTGCTGCCACCCTGTTTGGACTGCTCGCCGCCGGTTCCGCCGTCGCCGGCGACACCAAAGCCGTCGTGGAACTGTTCACGAGCCAGGGCTGCTCGTCCTGCCCGCCCGCCGACAAGCTGCTCGCCGGCTATGCCGAGCGCAAGGACCTCCTCGCCCTCTCCTTCCCCGTGGACTACTGGGACTACCTCGGCTGGAAGGACACGCTCGCCACCCACGACAATTCCGAGCGCCAGCGCGACTACGCCGCCGCCCGTGGCGACGGCGAGGTCTACACCCCGCAGGTCGTCGTCAACGGCCGCACCCATGTCGTCGGCAGCGACGGCGCCGCCATCGAGGCGGCACTGAAGGCTTCGCCCGGCCTCTCGATTCCGATCACGCTGACGCCGGGCGGCGACGCCACCACGGTGAATATCGGCGCGGCCACCGATCCCGCGGCGAGCAAGGGCACGATCTGGCTGGTCATGTACGACCGCTCCGACAGCGTGCCGATCGAGCGCGGCGAGAACAGCGGCAAGACGGTCACCTATTCCAACGTCGTGCGGAAGCTCCGGCCGATCGCCATGTGGAAGGGCGAGGCCATGTCCATCGACCTGCCGAAGAGCGAGGTCAACCAGGCCAAGGTGACCCGCTGTGCCGTACTCCTGCAGACCGAGGTCGGCAACGGCCTCCCCGGCCCGATCATAGGGGCCGCGGCGATCTACTACGGGCGCTGAGCGCCCAGGAAGCCGCTTCCGTCACCCGCGAAAGTTCGCACCCCCTCGCCCCGGCGGGGAGAGGGGACGCCAATCCCATGGGGTGGCGTGATGGCGGATGGCCGGGCGGAGGCTGGTCTATCTTAATCCCTTCTCGATCAGCCGCCCCACCCGCGCCGCGTGATCGGCCGGATCGTCGGGCATTTCGCCGTCGAGGATGCGGGCCTCGCCAAGGAGGATGATCGCGGCGTCCTCCAGCACCGGCTGCGCGCCGGCCGTCGCCTTGCCGGAGAGCGCCTTGATCAGCGGATGCGTCGGGTTGAGCTCCAGCACCGGCGCGGTCTTCGTCCGGATCTGGTCGTTGGACGACAGGATCTTTTCCAGCCGCCGGTCGAGCCCGGCATCGGCGGCGACCAGACAGACTGCGCTGGTGGTCAGCCGCGCCGAGGCGCGCACCGCGCTTACCTTGTCGCCAAGCGTCTGCTTGAAATGGGCGGCGAGCGTG
>JBBQGL010000109.1:0-14667 GCA_038323025.1 Hyphomicrobiales bacterium | reverse complement strand
CGAATCGATCACCCGCTCTCGCAAATCCTGACTGTAGGCCCGCGCCATGTCCGTCCTCCACCGCTGTAACGGAGCCGGACTCGCACTGTTCGCAAGAAAACGGAATCCCCTGCGAATCGGAGAACTGCAAAACCGCTCTAGCCTGCTGGCGTCAAACGACGTGGAACAGGTAGAGGAGGATGATGATCGGGATGGGGATTCCGAGAAGCCAGAGGAGGATGCCGCGCATGGTGGAACCTTTCGAGGGGCTTCGCCTGATCCGCCAACAACGGATCAGCCTGCCTCAAGTTCCGCACGGTCCCGCGTCTCAGTAGAAGCGCTCCCGGTCGACCAGGTTCTCAAGCGGCGCCCCCGCCTCGTGGGCGGCGATCTGGCGCAGGATTTCCGGAGCGATCACCTCCGGCGTGCTGGTGGCGGCGACGTGCGGGGTGATCACCACGTTGGGCAGGGCCCAGAGCGGGCTCACCGCGTCGAGCGGTTCGGTTTCGAACACGTCGAGGCTCGCCCCGCCGAGGACGCCGGTCCCGATCGCCGCCGCGACGTCCGCCTCGACCTGCAGGCCGCCGCGTCCGCCGTTGATGACGATCGGCCCGCGGCCGAGCGCGCCGTCCGTGGCAAGCTTCCGGAAGAGCGGCATCGCCAGAATCCCGCGCGTCTCCGGCGTCAGCGGCAGGAGGCAGACGAGAATGTCGGTGCGCGTGAGGAAGGCATCGCGGCCCGCGTCGCCGTGAAAGGTCTCGACGCCCGCCACCGTCATCGGCCGGCGGCTCCAGCCCGCCACCCTGAAGCCGAGGCGGACGAGAACCGCGGCCGCATCGCGCCCGAGGACGCCCAGCCCAAGCATGCCGACGCGCACGTCGGCCGCCGCCGGCTGGCGGATTTCCCGCCAGCGCCGCTCGCGCTGGGAATCGAGGTAGGCAAGCTGCCGCCGGTGATGCAGCAGCACCTGCAGCGTCACCCATTCGGTCATGCGCTGGGTGAGGTCCGGGCTGACCACGCGCACGATCGGCACGGCGGGCAGCCCGGACTGGAAGATGAAATGGTCGACGCCGGCACCGAGCGAGAAGATCGCCTCGAGATTGGGCAAGGTGGCGAGCAGGCCCTGCGGCGGCTTCCAGACGAGGGCGTAGCGTATCGCCGCCGGATCGGGCAGGTCGGGCCAGACATGCAGCGGCCGGTCGGGCTCGGCGGCCCGGATCGCCTCCGCCCACGGCGCTGACGGCCAGGGGCCGGTCGCCAGCAGGATCGCTTTCTTCCCCACCTCGGCGGCTACTCCGCGACCACGCCTTCCGGCCCCGTCGCGATCTCGAAGGCGGCCGCCAGCAGCGCCCGCGTATAGTCGCTTTGCGGCGCCTCGAAGACCTGTCGCGCCGGGCCTTTCTCGACCACCTTGCCGGCGCGCATGACGATGATGTCGTTGGCGAGCGCGCGCACGACCTTGAGGTCATGGCTGATGAAGAGGTAGGCGAGGTCGCGCTTGCGCTGCAGGTCGCGGAGCAGGTCGACGACCTGGGCCTGCACGCTCATGTCGAGCGCCGACGTCGGCTCGTCGAGCATGACGAAGCGCGGCTCCAGCACCATGGCGCGCGCGACCGAGATGCGCTGGCGCTGCCCGCCGGAGAATTCGTGCGGGTAGCGGTCGCGCGTGCCCGCGTCGATGCCGACCTCTTCCAGCGCCCGCGCCACCTTCGCATCGCGTTCGCGCGCCGAGAGGTTGCGGGCGTGGATCTTCAGCCCCTCGCCGACGATATCGGCGACCGAGAGCCGCGGACTGAGCGACCCGTACGGGTCCTGGAAGACGATCTGCATGTCGCTGCGGAGCGGGCGCATTTCCTTGAAGCCGCGGTGCTCGATGGACTTGCCGAGGAAAACGATCTTCCCCTCCGACGAGATCAGCCGCATCGTGGCAAGCCCAAGGGTCGTCTTGCCCGAGCCCGACTCGCCGACGATGCCGAGCGTCTGTCCCTCGCGCACCGTGAAGTCGACGCCGTCGACCGCCTTGACGTAGCCGACGACCTTGCGGAAGAAGCCGCGCCTGATCGGGAACCACACCTTGAGGTTCTCGGCCGCCATCACCGCCGGCGCCTTCGGGTCGGAATGCGGCGGGTCGCCCTTCGGCTCGGCGGCAAGCAGGTGCCGGGTATAGGGGTGCTCGGGCGCGCTGAAGATGCGCTCCGTCGGTCCCTGTTCGACGATATGCCCGCCGGTCATCACGCACACCCGGTTCGCCACCTTGCGGACGATGCCGAGGTCGTGGGTGATGAACAGCATCGCCATGCCGGTTTCCTTCTGCAGTTCGCGCAGGAGGACGAGGATCTGAGCCTGGACCGTGACGTCGAGGGCGGTGGTCGGCTCGTCGGCGATGAAAAGGTCGGGCTGGTTGGCGAGCGCCATGGCGATCATCACCCGCTGGCGCTGGCCGCCGGACAGCTGGTGCGGGTAGGCGCCGAGCCGGCTCTCCGCCTCACGGATGCCGACCTTCTTCAACAGGTCGAGGACGACGGCGCGGGCGGCATGGTCGCCGAGGCCGCGATGGATCTTGATCGTCTCCGCTACCTGCCGCTCGATCGTGTGGAGCGGGTTCAGCGATGTCATCGGTTCCTGGAAGACGATGCCGATGTCGCGGCCGCGCACCGCGCGCAGCTGCTTGTCTGGGATTTTCAGGAGGTCCTGTCCCTTGAACAGGATTTCCCCGGCGGGGTGCTCCGCCGAAGTCGGCAACAGGCGCATGACCGAAAGCGCGGTCACCGACTTGCCGGACCCGGATTCGCCGACCAGCGCAACCGTTTCGCCGCGCTGGATGTCGAAGCTGACGCCCTCGGCCGCCATGTGCACGGCGCCGCCCTGGCGGAAGACGACGCCAAGATTGCGGACCGAGAGGAGGGGGGTGGTCATCGTGCCCAAAGGCCCTCGGTCAACCTGGCGAATTCAGTTCGCTGGTCGCCAGCGCGGGAGGCCGGTCGCGGGCCACGGTAAATAACCGCTGCAGCGGAAGCGCGAGGGCCTCCACTCCCTCGACCGCGTCGACCAAGGCATTGGTATCGAGGCAAGCCCGCGCAGGAGCCCGATCAGTCATTCCATTCGTTCCGGGAGCGCCTGATCTCGGCGTCTATCTCCTCGGCGGAGCGATAGGGAGGCCTGCGGGCTGCGAAGATTTCCTCGAGCGACATTACCTTGCGAGCGGGAGCAGGCTCCGTCTCAATGGTAACCGTTACTCGGCTGGCGGGGTCGAGCCCCTGCTGCAGGTCGGCAGGCAACCGCGCCGCCGGATAGTGGACTTTGACGATCTTGTTCATCGCGTGATCCTACCTGAACGTCTTGCGCGGGTCGAAGGCGTCGCGCACTGCCTCGCCGGCGAAGATCAGCAGCGACAGCATGATCGAGACGACGAAGAACCCGGTGAGGCCCAGCCACGGCGCGTGGATGTTGTTGGAGCCTTGCGCCAGCAATTCGCCGAGCGAGGCCGACCCCACCGGCAGGCCGAAACCCAGGAAGTCCAGCGAAGTCAGCGTCGTGATCGAGCCGTTGAGCACGAACGGCAGGAAGGTCAGCGTCGCCACCATGGCGTTGGGCAACAGGTGGCGGAACATGATCGTCCGGTTGGAGACGCCCAGCGCCCGCGCCGCGTTGATGTACTCGAAATTGCGGCCGCGCAGGAACTCCGCGCGCACCACGCCGACCAGCGATACCCAGGAAAAGAGCAGCAATATCCCGAGCAGGACGAAGAAGCTCGGCACGATCACGGCCGAGATGATGAGCAGCAGGTACAGCGCCGGGATCGAGGTCCACACCTCGATGAAGCGCTGGAAGCCGAGGTCGATCCAGCCGCCGAAGTAGCCCTGCACCGCGCCGGCAAGCACGCCGATGACCGACGAGATGATGGCGAGCGTCAGGCCGAATTCGACCGATATGCGGAAACCATAGATGACGCGGGCGACCACGTCGCGGCCCTGGTCGTCGGTGCCGAGCCAGTTCCAGTTGCCGAGCGTGCAGTTGCGGTCGTTGACCCCCTCGGGATAGTGCCCGCAGCGGAAGTCCTTCGACATCATCCACCACGGCCGTGCCGGCAGCGGCTCCGCCGTCTCGTTGTTGACGTTGCGGTACGAGTAGCGGATCGGCGGCCACAGCATCCAGCCGTTGGAGCGGATCTCGTCCTGGGTGTAGGGGTCGCGGTAGTCGGTGGTCGCAAGGAAGCCGCCGAATTTCGATTCCGGATAGTCGTGGAAGATCGGAAAGAGAATTTCGCCCTTGTAGGAAATCACGATCGGGCGGTCGTTGGCGATGAACTCGGCGAACAGCGAGACGACGAACAGGATGAAGAAGAGCTGCAGCGAGCGGTAGCCGCGCCGGTTGGCCTTGAGGTTGTTCAGCCGGCGGCGGTTGATCGGCGAAAGCGAGAAGAACTTTCGCGGCGGCGGCTGGGTCTGTCCCGGCTCAGGCTGGATGGTTTCGTAGCCCTGTTTCTCGAGCACCTGGTCCATGCTCAGACCTCGCGCGTCTCGAAGTCGATGCGCGGGTCGATCCAGGTGTAGGTCAGGTCCGAGATGAGGTTCACCACCAGGCCCATCAGCGAAAAGATGAAGAGCGTGGCGAAGACCACCGGGTAGTCTCGCTTCAGGATCGAATCGAAGCCGAGGTACCCGAGGCCGTCGAGCGTAAAGATCGTCTCGATCAGCAGCGAGCCGGTGAAGAACGCGCCGATGAAGGCGCCGGGGAAGCCGGCGATCACGATCAGCATGGCGTTGCGGAAGACGTGGCGGTAGAGCACCCGATGCTCGGACAGGCCCTTGGCCCGCGCCGTCATCACGTACTGCTTGCGGATCTCGTCGAGGAACGAGTTTTTGGTCAGCAGCGTCGTGGTGGCGAAGGCGGAAAGCCCCATCGCCGTCAGCGGCAGCACGAGGTGCCAGAAATAGTCGAGCAACGCCCCCGGGTTGGTCACCCAGCGCCAGAACGACATGTTGGCGTAGCGGTCCGACCACAGGCCGCGCAGCGGAAACCAGTCGAGAAAGGAGCCGCCGGCAAAAAGGATCACCAGCAGGATGGCGACGAGAAAGCCCGGAACCGCGTAGCCGACGATGATGACCACGCTCGTCCAGGTGTCGAAGCGCATGCCGTCCTTGATCGCCTTGCGAATGCCGAGCGGGATCGAGATCATGTAGGAGATGAGGGTCATCCACAGCCCGAGCGAGATCGAAACCGGCATTTTCTCGCCGATCAGCTTCAGGACGCTGATGTCGCGGAAATAACTCTCGCCGAAATCGAAGCGCGCGTAGTTCCAGATCATCAGGCCGAAGCGTTCGAGCGGCGGCTTGTCGAAGCCGAACTGCTTCTCGAGTTGCTTGATGAACTCAGGGGGCAAGCCCTGGGCGCCGCGGTACTTCGAACTGATGTCGCCGTTCTGCTGCGCCGCCGCCAGCCCGGCGAAATCCCCGCCGCCGCCTGAAATGCGCGCCGATGCCGACACGTCGGTGCCGCTCAGTTGCGCGATGACCCGCTCGACCGGGCCGCCGGGCGCGAATTGCACCACGGCGAAACTGATCGCCATGATGCCAAGGATCGTCGGGATGATGAGCAGCAGCCGCCGCAGGATATAGGCGCCCATCAGGTCACTCTTCTTCTCATTCTATCCATCCGGCTTGCCCGCCGCCGCGGCGCGGGCCTTGTCGAACCACCAGGTGGTCTCCGCGGCGAAGGCGTAGTCCGGCTTTGTCTTCGGCCAGTCGAAGAGGTCCCAATGCGCCACGCGGTGACTGGCGAGATACCAGTTCTCCACCCAGTAGTGGCCGGCGCGCAGGATCCGGTCCATCGCGCGCGTCAGCGCGACCAACTCGGCGCGGGAATTGACCCCGGGTATCTTCGCGAGAAGGGCGTCTATGGCCTTATCCTTGATGCCGGCGTAGTTGTAGGTGCCCTTGCTGTCCGCGGCCTGGCTGCCAAAGAACTGGCTGAGCCCGTCCAGCGGTGTAGCCGACATGCTGAGCGCGACGCCGATGACGTCGTAGTCGAAATTGTTCTGGCGCGCCTGGTATTGGACCGCATCGACCTCGCGAATGATCGCGTTGACGCCGATCGCCTTGAGGTTCTGCGTGTAGGGTGCGATCACGCGCTCGTACACCGCGGCGTCGATGAGAAACTCGACCTCCAGCGGCGCACCCTCCTCGTCGACCAGTTCCGTCCCCATCTGCTTCCAGCCGGCGGCGGCAAGCAGCTCCGCCGCCTGGCGCAGCAGGTTCCGGTCGCGGCCGGAACCGTCGGATGTGGGAGGCACGTAGGCCTCGCCGAATACTTCCGGCGGCAGGCTGGCTCGGAACGGTTCGAGCAGCTTCAGCTCATCCGCCGTCGGCGGACCCTTGGCCGCGAAATCCGAGTGCTCGAAATAGGAAGACAGGCGCTGATAGGAGCCAAAGAAGAGATTACGGTTGGTCCATTCGAAATCGAAGGCCAGCGCCAGGCCGAGGCGCGTGCGCGGGTCGCGGAATTTCGCCAGCCGCGTGTTGAAGAACCAGCCCTGCATAGAGGGCCGCAACTCCGCCGGAAAGAGGTCCTGCTTGACCTTGCCCGCCGTCACGGCGGGAAAATTGTAGCCGGTCGCCCAGGTCAGCGACGTGAATTCCTCGTGGTAGGTCACATCGCCCTTCTTGAAGGCCTCGAACGCGACCTCGCGCTCCTGGAAGAAGTCGATGCGGATGGTGTCGAAGTTGTTGAAGCCGACGTTCACCGGCAGGTCGGCCGCCCAATAATCCGCAACCCGACTGTATTCGACGAATCGACCGGCCTCGAAGCGCCCCACCTTGTAGGGTCCCGAGCCGAGCGGCGGATCGAGCGCGGACGAATCGAAGGAATGCGTCGCGTAATACGCCCGCGAGAAGACCGGCAGGCCGACGATCGTCAGAATCGTGTAGCGGTTCTGCTTGCCGGAAAGCGTGACCACGACGGTGCGCGGATCGCTCGCCTCGGCCCGGGTCATCTCGGTGATCACCTGCAGGATGTTGGGGTGGCCCTTGTCCTTGAGCAGCATCAGCGAGAAGGCGACGTCCTCGGCGGTGAGTGGCGTCCCGTCGTTGAAGCGCGGGCCGGCGCGGAGGTGAAACGTATAGGTGTTGCCGTCCTCGGACACGTCGACGGTTTCCGCCAGCAGCCCGTAGACGGCGTCCGGCTCGTCGCCGCCGCCGGCCATGAGCGTGTCGAAGCAGAGCTCCATCCGCGGCGGCGCGTCACCCTTCAGCACGAACGAGTTCAGCGTGTTGAAGGTCTGCGGCGACTGGTTATAGACCCAGTTCGGCGGCGCAAAGTTCATGCGCCCGCCTTTCGGCGTCCCCGGATCGACGAAGTCGAAGTGCGTGAAGCCGGCCGGATATTTGAGATCGCCGAAGACCGACAATCCGTGCAGGCCGGACTTGCCGGCAGCCCAGGCGAAGGGAGCCCGTGCGGCCAGTAGCGCCGCGGCGCCGGCGAATTTCAGCGCGGTACGCCGCGTGAGCCCGCCCGCCACCCGGCCGGGGGCGGCGCGTATCACTGCGCGCCTCCCACCTTCGCCGCCTTGGCGGCATCCCACCACCAGATGGTTGGGAAGCCGATCGCATAGGTCGGCAGGGGATCGGGATGGGAGAAGCGGTCCCAGCGCGCGATCCGCGAGGCCCTCAGCGTCCAGCCGGGGACGAGGTAATGGTTCCACAGGAGCACGCGGTCGAGCGCCTCGGTGGCGGCGACCAGCTCGTCGCGATCCTTGGTGTGGATGATGTGCTGGACGATCGCGTCGACGGCGGGGTCGCGGATGGCGCCGTAGTTGCGCGAGCCGTCGCGGTCGGCCGATTGCGAGCCGAAGAAGTCGATCTGCTCGTTGCCGGGCGACATCGATTCGGCCCAGCCGGAGAAGATCATGTCGAAGTCGCGCGACCGGACTCGATTTTCATATTGCGCCGAGTCGGAAGAACGGATGGTCAGTGCGATGCCGATCTTGGCCAATTCGGTCTGGTAGCGCAGCGCGGTCTTCTCGTAGGTCGGCCCGTTCATCAGGAACTCGACCTGCAGCGGCTTGCCTGTGGTGGTGTTGACCAGCGTGTTGTCCTTCAGCTCCCAGCCCGCTTCCTTCAGCAGCGCCAGCGCTTTCCTGAGATTGTCGCGCTGCGCGTTGGCGTTGTCGTTCACCGGGTTGGCGTAGACGTCGGTGAAGACCTGGGGCGGGACCTTGTCCTTGACCTCGTTCAGGATCTCCAGCTCGCGTCCCTGCGGCAGGCCGTCGGCGGCGAGCGGAATGCCGTCGAAGTAGCTCTTCAGCCGGGTGTACTGGCCGTAGAAGATCGACTTGTTGATATCCTCGAAGGGAAACGCGAGGTCGAAGGCCTGGCGGAGGCGCGCGTCCTTGAAGGTGTCGCGGTTGAGATTGAAGATGAATCCGACCATCAGCCCGGACGATCGATAGGGCTGCTCGAACTTCTCCATGGCCACGCGCTTCGCTTTCACCGCCGGGAAATCGTAGGATGTCGCCCACACCCGGGCGATATTCTCCTGGCGCCAGTCGATCTGGTCGGCCTTGAAGGCCTCGAACTCGACCGTATCGTCGCGGAAGTATTCGTAGCGGATCTGGTCGAAGTTGTTTGCCCCGACATTCACCGGCAGGTCCTTGCCCCAGTAGTCCGGATTGCGCTCGTAGAGAATGGTGCGCCCGGGGACCACGGTCTTGATGCGGTACGGCCCGGAGCCGAGCGGGATCTCCAGCGTGCTCTTGCCGATGTCGCGCTTGGCGCCGCCGCTGTCGGTGCCCTCCCAAAAGTGCTTGGGCAGGATGATCAGCTGGCCGACGATGTGCGGCAGCTCGCGGTTGCCCGGTCCGTCGAAGGTGAAGGTCACCTCGCGTTCGCCGGTCTTCTCGGCCTTGACCACGTGCTGGTAGTAGTAGGCCTGGCTCGGGTTCAGCTCCTTCAGCTTGTCGAAGGAGTAGATCACGTCGTCGACCGTGACCGGCTGGCCGTCATCCCATTTGGCGGCCTCGCGCAGCCGGTAGGTGACGGTCGAGTAGTCTGCCGGAAACCGCACCGCTTCGGCGAGCAGTCCGTATTCCGTCGAGACCTCGTCCAGCGACGAGGTCATCAGCGTGTCGTAGATGAGGCCGAGGCCGTCGGGCGTGGCGCCCTTCGGCGGCAGGAAGTTAAGCGAATCGAACGAGCCCGTGCCCGAGAGGCGGACGATCCCGCCCTTGGGGGCATCCGGGTTGACGTAGTCGAAGCGCTTGAAGTCGGCGGGGTATTTCGGCGTCGGCTCGATCAGGCTGGTGGCGTGGAGCCAGGGCCCGTCTTCGGCGAGCGCCGCGGAAGCGGTCGCGGCGAGGAGGGCGGCAAGGAGGGCGGCAAGGAGCAGGGCTACGATCTTCGGCATCCGATCTCCCATGAAGCCGACGCGTTGCGAGTCACGCCATACTAAGGGCAGCGGCGCGCGAAAACAGCGGCGCGCGCCAACCTTACTGAAATTTCATGCGAACCGGCGCCGGCCGCGACGATTTGCGCCAAATCGGGCTGCGGCAAGGCACTTACGGCCCTGCCCGGTTCTCTGGCGGCGCCGGCGAATCTTCTACTTCGGCGCTGGCGCCGGAGTAGCCGGAGCGGCGGCCGCGGGCGCCGCGGGAGCGGCGGGCGTTGCCGAGGCGCTCGCCTCGGGCAGCGGCACCGGCGAAGGCGAGAGCGAGCGCAGGTAGGCGATCACGTTCCCCCGGTCGGTCGGGTTGGGCAGGCCGGCGAAGCCCATTGCCGTCCCGGGAACAAAGGTTTTTGGGCTGGTCAGGAACTTGTCGAGGTCGTCGAAGGTCCACAGGGCGCCCGAGTCGCGCCGCTTCAGCATCGCCGGCGAATAGGGGAAGCCGGCCATGTGCGCCGCCGGTCCGCCGACGACGTTGTAGAGGTTCGGACCGGCCGGTCCGCGCGTGCCGCTCGCGTCGAACGAATGGCAGCCCTTGCACTTGGTGGCGACCTTGGCGCCGGCGTCGGCGGTCGCGGTCTGCAGGCGAACCGCGATCGGCTGGACCTGTTCCGCCGGCTGGCCGCCGCCGCCCTGGGTCGCCTCGGCGACCTCGATGACGAAGCCGGGCTTTGCCGGGATCGCCGGCGCGTAGATCATCTCGCCGACGATGCCGAGCGCCATGACGACCAGCGCCGTGCTCAGGACCGCCCCCGCGATCTTGTTGAATTCGAACCCGTCCATCTCGCCCGCTTCCCGTCGCGCGCCTTGCGGCATTGATTTGCCGCCGGAAACTACAGGCTTTGCGAGGCTTTCCGCAACCCGTATAAGCGGCGCCGCCTGAGACTTTTCGCTACCAGCCGGCAGATTTCGGTGAATCCCAGCAAAATCATCGTCCTTGTGCCGGCCCGCATGGCTTCCACCCGCCTGCCGGGAAAGCCGCTCGCCGATATCGCCGGCGCTCCGATGATCGTGCATGTCTGGCGGCGGGCAACCGAGGCGGGCATCGGCCGCGTGGTGGTGGCGACCGATGCGCCCGAAATCGCGACGGCGATCAAGGCCGCCGGCGGCGAGGCGGTGATTACCGGCAGCCATCACCTGAACGGCACCGCCCGCATCCACGAGGCGCTCCGGCTGATCGGCGGCGACGCGCAGATCGTGGTCAACGTCCAGGGCGACATCCCGACGGTCGCGCCGGAGAGCGTGCGTGCCGCGCTCCGCCCGCTCGCCGATCCGGCGGTCGATATCGCCACCATCGCCGCCGAGATTACGCGCGACGAGGAGCGCGACGACCCGAATGTGGTCAAGGTGGTCGGCACCCCGGTCGGCGAGAATATCCTGCGCGCACTTTATTTCACCCGAGCCACCGCGCCTTCGGGCCAAGGCCCGCTCTACCACCACATCGGACTCTACGCTTACCGCCGCGCCGCGCTGGAGCGCTATGTCGGCCTGCCGCCATCGCCGCTGGAACTGCGCGAGCGCCTGGAGCAGCTCCGTGCGCTCGAGGCCGGCATGCGCATCGACGTGGCGCTGGTCGGCGAGGTTCCGCTCGGCGTCGACACCCCGGCCGACCTCGCCCGCGCCTGCGCCCTCCTGGCCCGGTAGGGAGCACGCGCCGGTTCCTCCTCCGCGAAGCGGGGGAGGGGGACCATGCGGAGCATGGTGGAGGGGGCGCGGTCCTTAAGATTGCCCTTTCGACCCAATCTGCTCTAGGAAGCGTGATGCCCAAATCAAAGAAGATCGCCTTCCAGGGCGAGCCCGGCGCCAATTCCGACATCGCCTGCCGTGACGTGCACCCGGATTATCAGCCTCTGCCCTGCCCGACCTTCGAGGATTGCTTCCAGGCGGTGCGCGAGGGCAAGGCCGAGCTGGCGATGATCCCGATCGACAATTCGATCGCCGGGCGCGTCGCCGACATCCATCACCTGCTGCCGACCTCCGGTCTCCACATCGTCGGCGAATATTTCCTGCCTATCCATTTCCAGCTGATGGCGCTCCCCGGCGCCACGCTGAAGACGCTGAAGACGGTGCACAGCCACATCCATGCGCTCGGCCAGTGCCGGCGCTTCATCCGCGCCCATGGCTGGACGGCGCTGGTCGAGGGCGACACCGCGGGCGCCGCCCGGCTGGTCGCCGAGCGCGGCGACCCGACCCAGGCCGCGCTCGCCCCCAAACTCGCCGCCGAACTCTACGGCCTGAAGATCCTGAAGGAGAACGTCGAGGACGAGGCGCACAACACCACGCGCTTCATCATCCTCGCAAGGAAGGAGCGCCGCCCGGCCGCCGGCAGCGGGCCGGTCATCACCACCTTCGTCTTCCGCGTCCGCAACGTGCCCGCCGCGCTCTACAAGGCGATGGGCGGCTTCGCCACCAACGGCGTCAACATGACCAAGCTCGAGAGTTACCAGCTCGAGGGCCAGTTCTTCGCCACCCAGTTCTATGCCGATGTCGACGGCCACCCCGACGACCGCCTGCTGAAACTGGCGCTGGAGGAGCTCGCCTTCTTCTCCACCGAAGTCCGCATTCTCGGCGTCTACCCGGCGAGCCGGTTCCGCGAGGGGCTGGGCTAGGCGGTTAACCGTCCCGGTATAATCGCGGGCCGGCCGCTAACCGATCCGACAGCATTTTCGGGCATGCTCCAGCCAACAGGAGCCCGTGCCCCCGCCCGGGCGTGAGGAGCCCTGGCGCCGATGAACTACGCCGTCACGATCTTCCGGTTCGTCGTCGCCGCCGTTGTCCTGCTGATCATGTCCTACGGATTCCACCTCTCCAGCATCGGCTGGGAGATGCAGCGCGACAACGATTGCGCCATGGCCCAGTCCCAGCTGGACGCGATCAAATCGCACCGCCCGGTGAGCGACGCGCCGGGCGAAAACGATCTCCGCCGGACTGTTTGGGAATGCAACGGCAAGCCGGAGCACCCGAGCCCGGAAGAGTTGTGAGGGGGGGATTTTGGCTGTGGGCTGATCGGACGATCCGCAGCCTTCGGCTTACTCGCCGGCGACAAATCCAAGCACGGCTTTTCTGACTGCGGCGCGTTCTGCAACCGCGAGCTTCCCTATCCGTCGCAGGATCCGATCCGGTTCAATGGTCGTGATCTTCGACGTGCGCACTATCGATGGACCGGGCAGACCCGCCTCAGCCAGGTTCTTTATCGCAAGGTCGCCAACACGCGCCTCCTTGCCTGCGCCGGTAATCATGGCGATCCAAGCGAAACCTTGCCCGTGCAGCTTGGCGTTTGAGACCACCAGCGCCGGACGCCGTTTCTCGGCAAGCCGGTCGCTATAGGGAAATGGCACCACAACCAGGTCGAAGGCGGAAAGTTCAGAGGTCACGGTAGAGCTTCTCGTCCTCCGGGGACGTCCACTCGGAGAAGCTCGCGAACGGATCGTCCTCAACCGGCCGTACCTTGTCGATAGTCACGGTGTCCTTGCCGGTAAGCCGAAAGCGGAGAAGATCGCCTGTTTTCAGCCCGAGCTTCTGTCGCACGGACTTGGGGATAACCGTCTGCCCCTTGCTCGATACGCGCGAATGTACGTCGGCCATAAGTCGCTCAGGTAGGATATTCTTACCGTCTTACATAGCGCTTGGCGAGGCAGCGATCAAGCGCAGGCCGGCCGCCCCGGGTCCTCACGGCACACCCACGACGTCATCCCCCGGCTTGACCGGGGGATCGCAGTCCGTTGCCAAATCCTGCGATGATGGGAATGCCCCAGTGGATCCTCCGATCAAGTCGGAGGATGACGTTGATGAAAGCCGGGCAAAGCCCGGTTGTCCCACACTCGTCCGGCAGACATCCCCGAGCCTCGTCGGCGCCAAACCCGCTAGCTCTGTCCCCTACGGCGCTACCAGCTCGACCCGCCGGTTGAGGGCACGGCCGTCCTCGGTGGCGTTGGAGCCGACCGGCGCCAGGAACCCGACTCCCGCCGTCCTCAGCCGTGCCGGGGCGATGCCGTAGGCGCCGGTGAGCTGCGCCGCCACCGCCGCCGCGCGCCGCTTCGACAGGTCGATGTTGTAGTCGTAGTCGCCCTGGCTGTCGGTGTGGCCGACGATCACCACCTTCAGCTTGGGCTGGCCCTTGAGCAGCGTCGCGATCTCGTCCAGCGTCGGCTTGCTCTCCGGCTTCACCACCGCCTTGTCGGTGTCGAAATAGATGCCGTAGAGCGCGATGTGGCCGCTCTCGCCGAGGCCTTTTGCCATCGCCGCGGCGTCGACCATCTTGTTGGCGATGGCGCCGATCTCGGTGACCACCAGTTCGGCGGTGATCGCGTCGTTGTTCTGGCTGACCAGCACCGTGGCATAGGTCTCGCGCCCGTCCTCGCCCGCCTTGTGGCCGGCGAAGTAGCGGTAGGCGAAGCCGTCCACCCACATTTGCGGGATGGGCAGGATGTCGAGCGCCTCGCTGAACGGGATGCCGCCGCAATCGTCGACGTCGCAGGCGACCAGCGTCTCGAACCCGGCGCTGGCGAGCTGCGACTCGAAGTTGCGCGACACTTCGACGATCGAGGGGCCCGGGCCGGTGCGGTAGGCGATGCGGGTGACGCGGCCTTCGGGCTTGCGCTCGTCGCTCGCGGCGCCGTCCTTGAAGGGCGCCGCCTGCAGCCTGGTCGCGTCGAAATCCTTCACCGAATAGCCGGTGATGACGCTGCCCGCGAAGCGGCCGATGCCGGGATAGTCGCGCGACCCGGCAACGTCGCCCTTCTCGGCATGGGCGGGAGACAGGGCCGCGAGAGCGATGACGATGCCCGCGATCAGGACTCGGGGGGAAAGGAAATGCCGCCGCATGGGTTCTGCCTCCCGTGGGTTGGGCCTCCATTCTCGCCCGCGCCGCGGCGGAAGGACAAGGGTGTCGATCGCCGGGGCAGCGAGGCGGGTCATCGTCGTCCCCGCACCACGCGCGGTTGGGTGCGTGGTTCGAGGCCCGCTTCGCGGGCACCTCACCATGGCGATGTGGGACCCGGCTCCGAGGTGAGATGCGCGGCCAACCTCCCCCTTGAGGGGAGAGCCTGCCCCCGACCTGATCGGGGGTCGAAATCTGAGGGCGCCGCAGGCGAACGAAGATTTCGGGAGGGGGCTGCTCCCGACACACGATCTGACCCCCTCCCGAAATTCGCTGGCGCTTCGCTTGGCGAATTTCGACCTCCCCTCAAGGGGGAGGTTGGCCGCGCCCCCCCCTGAATGCGGGGATATCCCGGCCCGATATTCCCCCTTTCC
>JBBQGL010000108.1:0-14775 GCA_038323025.1 Hyphomicrobiales bacterium | reverse complement strand
CTCGCGTTTGGTGAGGATGCGCGGAATGATATCGAACGGAATGATGCGCTCTTCGCCTTCGGTCTCGCCGTAGACCGCAAACGTGATGCCGATACGATGAAACAGAAGGTCGGCTTCGGCGCGGCGGTGGGCGAGAATTTCGGGCGGCGTTCCCTCGAGCCAGCGCTTGAGAACCTCATAGCCCGGGCGGCATCCGCCGCCGCTCAAATTCATTTCGTCAAACGCGTTGGACATCGTGCTTTTTGCGCTGCTTCACCACCCGGCCCATCATAGACTGCCTTGCAAGATCGACGCCAATGGAACCGCCAGAAAGGTCTCCTGCAGCCGAATTGGCTTTCAGATCGGCTTCAGGCCCTTCAGGCTGGCGTGGCCGCTCTTGCCGACGATGATGTGGTCGTGGACGGCAATGCCGAGAGGCTTGGCGATTTCCACCACCTGCCGGGTCATCTGAATGTCGGCGCGCGACGGGGTCGGGTCGCCCGACGGGTGGTTGTGAACGAGGACGAGCGCGGTTGAAGAGAGTTCCAGCGCCCGTTTGACCACTTCGCGTGGATAGACCGGAGTGTGGTCGACCGTGCCGGTCTGCTGGACTTCATCCGCGATCAGGGAGTTTCGCTTGTCCAGGAAGAGCACCCTGAACTGCTCCACCGGTTCGTGCGCCATGGCGGCGCGGCAATAGCCGATGACCGCGGACCACGAATCGAGCAGTGGACGCGCACGAATCTCCTCGTGGGCGAAGCGGCGCGCGGCCTCGCGATAGGTCTTAAGGTGAAGGGCAACCGCTTCCTTCACGCCATCCACCTCCGTCAGCAGCGCCTCCGGCGCCGCGAATACCTCGGTGAAGCTGCCGAATCGTGCGAGCAGGGCCTTCGCGATCGGTTTTGTGTCGCGCCGCGGCAGCACCTGGAAAAGGATCAGCTCGAGCAGTTCGTAGTCGCGGAGCGATTCCGGCCCTGCCTCGCGGAAGCGGTCTTTCAAGCGTTCGCGATGACCGAGGAAGTGGGGCAGGTCCCCGCTTGGCTCGCTGAGGCCCTTCATGCACCGGGAAGGGCGGAGGGGGTGAAGATCTCGTAGCCACTTTCGGTGACGCCGACCGAATGCTCGTACTGTGCCGACAACGAGCGGTCGCGGGTGACCGCTGTCCACCCATCGGAGAGGATCTTCACCTGCGGCCGGCCGAGATTGATCATCGGCTCGACCGTGAAGATCATCCCGGGCTTCAACGGTATTCCTTCGCCGGGACTGCCGTAGTGGAGGATATTGGGAACGTCGTGAAAGAGGCGCCCAACGCCATGACCGCAGAAGTCGCGAACCACGCTGCAGCGTTCCCGTTCAGCAAATTCCTGGATGGCGTAGCCAATGTCGCCGGTCGTGGCGCCCGGCTTGATCGCGGCGATGCCGCGCATCATGGCTTCATAGGTCACCTCGCACAGCCGCTCGGCCGCACGCTTGACCGCTCCAACCTTGTACATGCGGCTGGAGTCGCCGTGCCAGCCGTCGAGGATTAGCGTCACGTCGATATTGACGATGTCGCCGTCGCGAAGCGGCTTGTCGCCGGGGATGCCGTGGCAGACCACATGATTGACCGACGTGCAGGTCGATTTCATGTAGCCCTTGTAGCCGAGGGTTGCCGGCATGGCGCCGTGAGCGATGGCGAAGTCGAATACGAACCGGTCGATGGCGTCGGTGGGCAGTCCTGGCCGCACGATTTCGCCGACCGCGTCGAGGCATTCCGCCACGAGCCGACCGGCCCGACGCATGCCGTCGAAATCGGCAACGCTGTGGAGCTTGATTTGCCCGTCATTCTTCTGCGGGGCGAGAGCGGCTTCGACGTAGTGAACCATGGCCTTCAGGATATGACGATTTTCAGCCATTGATTCAAGCCACGCACGGATTTAGGCGAACGGAATACCACCATCGAGAGCGATCTCGTTCGGGGTGATGTTGCAGCGGTAGGCGAGCATTTCGACCCCGGCTGCCCGCGCCCGGTCGAAGGCGGCGCCGTAAGCCGGGTCAATGTCCCGCGCGAGGGCGAACTGGAGCGCATCGGCGCGCTGGACGATGTAGAGCATCACGGCCCTGCGACTCCCGGTCGCAAGGATCGAAAGCTCGGCGAGGTGCTTCGTCCCCCGTGCGGTCACCGAATCGGGAAACTCGGCCAGTCCGGACCTCCGCGCCAAGGTGACGCTCTTCACCTCCACATGGACTTCCGGCCGTCCGGGACCGTTCAGCACGAAATCGACACGGGAATTGGCACCGTAGCCGACCTCCCGGCGCAGGTCCGCGTAGCCGGCGAGCTCGGGAATCGCGTTGGCGGCAACCGCTTCTGCCACGATGCGGTTCGGATGGGACGTGTTGACGCCGACCAGGGTGCCATCAGCTTCGACCAACTCCCACGACCACGGCAGTTTGCGGGTGGGGCTTGCCGAGCGGGACAGGAAGACCCGCGACCCGGGCGCGACGAGGCCGGTCATGGCACCCGGGTTGGCGCAATGGACCGTGAGGGTTTCGCCGGAAGCGAGCCGGACGTCGGCAAGGAAACGCTTGTAGCGGCGCACCAAAGTCGCTTCGACCAAAGAAGCGGGAAACCGCACGTAACATCCTCGCGACCAGTTGCCGTGACACCTTGCCAAAACGCGAATTTCGCGGCTCCAATGAAGCGGGCATTGGCCGTTCGTTCAAGTGAACAGGGGGAGAGAGATGTTTTCATCGTGGAAACTCACGCGCATTTCGTTGTTGGCCGTCGCGCTGGCGGCGGGCACCGGGTCCGCATTCGCGGCGGGCGTCGCGCCGCCCGAACCGATCATCGCGATCGGCACGACCGATATCGACCCGACCAAATATGATTGGCTGACCGATCAAGGGCGGAAGGCACTTGCCGACTCCGTCGCGCAGGTGAAGTCGGGCAGTCTCCACGCCTCCGTCTTCGCCGCGGGACCAGGGGGCGAATACTGGTCGTACCGCTCGGCGGCGAAGGCGACCGACCTCTTTGATCTCGGCGACCTGGCGCGACAGGCCCTCCAGGCCTGCCAGTTCTATGCCCGCTTTCCGTGTTTCATCGTCGCGATCAACGGTAAGGAAGCTCGCGATGCGAACGGCGGAATCCCGATCCAGCCCTCGCAGCTGGTTGAACAGCCCGCCGAGTTCGATGCGGCGACCATCCCGTTCCTCACCGTAACCGATCAGCGCCTGCTTGAAGGGTACGGGGCGGAACCCAAGGCAAAAGTGATGGTGATCACTCCTTCGGGCGGGTGGCTGTGGCGGACGGGTGATACCGTCTTCGCGGCCATGGCGACCGCCGACACCGACTGCAAGAAGAACTATCCTAACGACACTTGCATCGTGTACGCCGTGAACAACCGCGTCGTGTACGTGCCCGGCGCGCCGAACTAGCGCGCTCGGCCTGTACGGTCGGCCCGAGACCGTCGGTAGCGAAGAACGGAAAGGCTTGGACTACCGATGAATGGCGAGCCGAAACACGACGTCGTTACCGCGGCGATCCTCGTCATAGGCGACGAAATCCTTTCGGGGCGGACCAAGGACAAGAATATCGGCTACATCGCCGAATATCTCACCAATATCGGCATTGACCTGCGCGAAGTCCGCGTTGTACCCGACGTCGAGGAAGAGATCGTCGCCGCGGTCAACGCTCTGCGCGCCCGTTACGATCATGTGCTGACCACCGGTGGCATCGGTCCCACCCACGACGACATCACCGCCGATGCGATAGCCAAGGCTTTTGGCGTCGGCATCGATTTTGATCCGCGCGCTGTCGCCATTCTCGCCGAACGCTATGGCAAGGCCGACCTGAACGAAGCACGCATGCGCATGGCCCGGCTTCCCGCGGGGTCCGAGTTGATTGCCAACCCCGTTTCGAAGGCCCCCGGCTTCTCGATCGGCAATGTCCATGTCATGGCCGGGGTGCCGGCAATCATGCAGGCGATGCTGGACGGGCTTGCGGCCCGGTTGCCGACCGGCGCGAAGATGCTCTCGCGTTCGGTTCCGGCCGGCATGGGCGAGGGTCGGATTGCCGCCCGGCTTGCCGAGGTGCAGAAACGCTTCCCCGATGTCATGATCGGCAGCTATCCGGGCTTCGATCCGCAGGCCGGCTTCACGACGACGCTGGTGCTCCGCTCCCGCGACGAGGCCCGGCTCGGCGAGGCGACCATCGCGGTCGAAGCGATGCTGGCGGAGGTTAGGGCGCAACAACCGGCAAGCTAGCGATGCCGGTCTCATTTTCCTGTGGATCGCCCGGATCGTCGGCAGGGCGGCCTTTCGCGTCTGCTACCACGTAGCATGATCTCCAGAAGGGCAGGGCCATGAGCGAGCCAAGGGCGGACAAGGCATTTCCGGTATCGTGGGACCAGTTCCACCGCGACGCGCGCGCGTTGTCGTGGCGACTGGCCGGCCAGGGGCCGAAGGGCTGGCAGGCCATAGTCTGCGTGACCCGCGGGGGCCTGGTGCCGGCGGCGATTATTGCGCGCGAGCTTGGCATCCGTCTGATCGAGACGGTGTGCATTGCGTCCTATCACGACTACAAGGAACAAGGCGGCATCGAAGTCATCAAACGTGTGAGCCAGGAGATCGTTGATCTCGCCGGCGGGGCCGGTTCGGCGGTACTCGTGATCGACGATCTCGTCGACACGGGGAAGACCGCGCGTCTGGTCCGCGAGATGGTCCCGAAGTGCCACTACGCGACCATGTACGCGAAACCGGCCGGGCGCCCTTTGGTCGATACGTTCATCACCGAGGTGAGCCAGGACACCTGGATCTATTTTCCCTGGGACATGGGCTACGCCTTCCAGCCGCCGATTGCCCAGGGGACCGCGGGCTGAAGTCCGCGTCGCCCCGCGATCCGGTTCCTGGGTTTCAGATCAAGCGAGATGATCTTCGAGCAAACGGGAAGGCGATATTTCGTCCAATCGTCCCGGCTCGCTTAATCGAATTTTTCTGTTTCCGTCCGAAAAGAGGCAGCCACAATCAGTCCGCCCTTGCCGGGACCGACCGAGCGCATGGACCCTGCCATTCCCGCCTCCCTCGCGCCGTCCGCCGGAAGCGGAACACTGCTTCTCGAACTGATCATCATCCTATTTGCCGCCTGCGCTGCCCTGGTGTTTGCGGTGGCAAACCGGCAGCGCACGTTGACCCGGCTGCGACAGGCCGAGCGCACGTTTCTTCAGCTCTACCAGAACATCGACGAGGGAGTGTTTCGCTCGACCCTGGATGGGCGGATGACCAGCGCCAACCCGGCACTGGTGCGGCTGAACGGGTACGCCAGCGAGGCAGAGCTGCTCGCCTCGGTCAACGACATCGCCAGCGAATGGTATGTCGATCCGAATCGCCGGGCCGAGCTCCACGCCCTCCTGGTCGAGCACGGCATCGTTCAGAACTTCGTGTCGGAGGTCTATCGTCACAAGACGCGGGAGCGCATCTGGATCGAGGAGAGTACCCGACTCGCGCGCGACCCGACGACCGGCGAGCCCCTGTACTACGACGGCATCATCCGGGAAGTTACAGAAGCGGTCCGGCGGCAGCAGCTCCAGGACCGCGTCGAGAAGACCACCTCTCTGATCCCCGGCTGTGTGTATCAGCACCGCCTGCGTCCGGACGGCACCTCACATATTCCCTACGCCAGCATCGGTCTCAAGCACATCTACGGCGTCGCGCCGGAGACCGTCGCCGAGGATGCTTCCATCCTGGTAAAGGTTGTTCACCCCGACGATATCGACAGAGTGCTCGCCTCTTTCGAGGAGTCGGCGCGCACCCTCCAGCCGCGCGAGTGCGAGTATCGCGTGCGCACGGCGACCGGTGAAGACAAATGGGTCTTCGGACAGTCGATCCCCGAGCGTGAGCCGGATGGTTCGGTCCTCTGGCATGGGTTCATGACCGATATTACCGAGCGCAAGCGGGCCGAAGCGCGTATCACCGATCTGGCCTTCTTTGACGCGCTCACCGGTCTTCCCAACCGGGCAAACCTGCTCGCCGGTCTCGGCGATCGGCTCGCGGGAAGCGGCCGAACCGGGGAATTCGGCGCCCTTCTCTTCATCGATCTCGACCAGTTCAAGGTTCTCAACGATACGAAGGGCCACCACGTCGGCGACCGCCTGCTTTGCGAGGTCGCTGCGCGTCTGCGTTCGCGCGTCAGGGACCGCGACCTCCTGGCTCGCCTGGGCGGCGACGAATTCGTCGTGGCGCTGGCGGGTCTCGGCGATTCCGCGTCCGCCAGTTCGCGGGAAGCCAGGCGGATCGGCGGCGATCTTCTGGCGATCCTCGCAGAGCCGTTCGTCGTCGAAGGCCTCCCGTTCCAGACGACGGCGAGCATCGGGATTGCATTGTTTTCTGGAAGCGAAATCGCCGTTGAGGAACTGTTGAAGCGGGCCGATCTGGCCATGTACCAGGCGAAAGCCGCCGGCGGCGGGGGAATGAGCTTCTTCCAGCCCGAAATGCTTGCCGACCTGGAGAAGAAGGTCGCGCTCACGGCGGATCTCCGTGACGCCCTCGATCGTGGCGGGCTGACGCTCCTCTATCAACCGCAGATCGATAGCCAGGGACGCTGCTTCGGCGCCGAGGCGCTCCTTCGCTGGAATCACCCGGTTAGTGGAGTGATCGAGCCGGGGGATTTCCTCGCCCTCGCCGAGCCAGCGGGGCTCGCCGCGGCGATCGATGAGTTTGTCGTCAGGACCGCCATCTCGACCCTGAGGGCCTGGCGCGACGATCCACTGACGAGTGGCCTGGAATTGGCAATCAACGTCAATGCCCGGCAGCTTGGTCATCGCGGTTTTGCCGAGATGGTGGAAGCCGAATTGAGCGAGGCCGGCGTCGAACCCGGGAGGCTGATCCTTGAGCTCACCGAGCACGTGATGCTCGACGATGTCGAGAAGGTGACCGCAATCATGGATCGCCTTCGCGCTTTTGGCGTTCGCTTCGCGCTCGACGATTTCGGCACCGGCTATTCCTCGCTGTCCCACCTCAAACGGCTGCCGATAGACGCGCTGAAGATCGACCGGTCCTTCGTCAACGACCTCGAGACCGATCGGAGCGATCGCGCGATTGTCCAAACCATCATCAGCATTTCCCGCAGTCTGCGCATTACCGTCATCGCCGAGGGTGTCGAGACGGAGGTTCAGGCCCTGCTGCTTCGGCAGCTTGGCTGCCATGCCTACCAGGGCCACCTGTTCGCCGAAGCAATGACACTGGACGCCTTCATGAGCGAGCTTCCTGCGATGCAGGGCGCCGCAGTCCCGATTCCGGTGGTAGCTCCCGCCCACCGGCTCGTCAGCTAGGGGCTGTTGCTTCCGGGTTGACCGGCCGTCAGTCTGAACCTCCTGCTGGATCGCACGCCGCGTTCACCGTCCGCCCTTTGCCGAGGAAGAATGGCATGACCGAAATCCCGTACCTGAAAACCGGCCGGACGGCCGTGATCACCGGCGGAGCGAGCGGCATAGGGCTCGCCGCCGCCAGGCGTTTTGCCGGCATGGGAATGAAGGTGGCCATTGCCGACCTCGAAGAGGGCGCTCTCCTGAAGGCCGCTGCCACGATAACCGAGGGAAGCCCGGGCAAGCCGGAAATACTGACAGTGCGTGCCGACGTCAGTCACCGCGAGGATGTCGACAGGCTGAAGGAGCTCGTGTACGCAACCTTCGGCGAAGTCGGCATCTTTATGAACAACGCCGGTACCGGGCCGGGCGGCGGTCCGTTCGACCACTATGATCGCTGGCAGCACGTGCTTGGCGTCAACCTCTGGGGCGTGATCAACGGGATTCATGCCTTCGCCCCCGCGATGATCGCCCAGGACACGCCGGCCGCGATCGTCTGCACGGGTTCGAAGCAGGGCATAACCCTGCCGCCTGGCGACGCCGCCTATAATGTCTCGAAGGCCGGAGTGAAGGCGGCCACCGAAGCCCTGCAGCACACGCTCCGCAACACCGCCGGCGGCAGGGTCAATGCTCATTTGCTGATACCCGGCTGGACCTTCACCGGCCTCACAGCGAGGTCGGGCGCCGAGAAGCCCGCAGGAGCCTGGTGGCCTGACCAGGTCGTCGATTTCCTACTGGAAGGCCTCGGGCGAGGGGATTTCTACATTCTCTGCCCCGACAACGAGGTCACCCGCGATATCGACAATCACCGGATCGCGTGGGCGGCGGGCGACATCGTCGAAAACCGCCCGCCATTGTCCCGCTGGCATCCGGACTTCAAGGAAGCCTTCGCCGAGTTTCTTGCAAAGCCCCTGTGAAGATGAGCACCGCGCCGGCGACTGCCGGCGCGGGAAGTCCTAGAGATCCACGCCGTCTTCTGGCTGGGAGTCGGAACCGGCCTGGCGGATGGCCGTTGCCGCCTGGCGGAGCGCTGCCGCCACGCGTCGCTGCTCTTCCGCCGGGGCGCCGATCTTCTCCGCGATTGCGGCTTTCAGTGCGCGGCGGGCATCGTTCAATTCGTCGATTGCTCCCGGGATATCGCGATCCGGAGTCTCTTCGCCGCGTCCGCGTCGGCCTTCCCACCACGAGCGGGCCTGGGCCATTCGCTCGCCGAATTTCTGGATGCCGCGCAACGCCATGTCGGCGATGTCTCGGTTCTCTTCGAGATGCGCACGTCCGGCGTCCGTGATGGAGTAGGTCTTTTTGTTTCCCTCGCTTGCGGCGGTGACATATCCCGCTTCTTCGAGAAAGGTGAGCGTCGGATAGACAACGCCAGGCGAGGGGCTGTAGACGCCGCTCGATTTCTCCTCGAGTGCCTTGATGATGTCGTAGCCGTGGCGCGGCGATTCCTCGATGAGCGCCAGAACGATCAGGCGCAGATCGCCGTCGGCCAACATCTTGCCGACCCTGAAAGCCCCGCCGCCCCAACCGCGGCCGCCACGAAATCCTCGACCCCATCCGCCGCCGGGTCCAGGGCCGCGACCCATCGAGCGCCACTCACCTGAGCCAGGATGACATTGATTATGCATCGGATAACATCTCCCTTGTGTCATGAGATATATCTTATATGGAGCGTCGCTAACCGCAATCAAGATATATCTTACGTCATGTCGTAGGCGGTCAACCCGATCGCCATTTCTGTCTCGCAGGCGGCCTGGCTTGCGCTACCCGGCAGGCCGGCATAGGCACGATCCCGCTGCGGACGTGGCGGAACTGGTAGACGCAAGGGACTTAAAAGTACCATTGGTCTACCGCGCGGGCGTGGCGGAATTGGTAGACGCAACGGGCTTAAAACCCGTAGTTCCGCAAGGGACGTGTGGGTTCGACTCCCACCGCCCGCACCAGATCGCATTACGCGCTTAGAATCTGTTCTGCATGGTTTCTAGACAGGGCCGCGAAGCGCGTCCCAGAATGGTTGACAGCCGCGCTGAGAGTCTGGCGTTTTTGGTGGTCTGACGTGGCAGAATCCGCCTTCGACGTTGCTGAATTGCGGTAGGGCGAATATTAATCCTTCATGAGAAAACGCATTCATCCTGTCGACGTTTTCGTCGGACAGCGCATTAGAGCGCTGCGGATTGAGCAAGGGCTGTCGCAGTCAGCCGTGGCTGCCAAACTTGGTCTGACGTTTCAGCAGTTGCAGAAATACGAGAAAGGGACGAACCGAGTCAGCGCCAGCAAGCTATTCCAGATTGCTGAGGTGCTGGGGGTAGCCGTGGCCGACTTATTTGACGGCGTCGCGGGTTCCTCCAAAGACTCAGGGGGCAGCCCGAATGGTCCCACATTTCGCTCGAAAGTTGATCTTCTTGTCGCGGCCGAGCTTTCCCGGATTGAAGACAAGTTAGTCAAGCGTTGTCTGCTCGCACTGGTGGCTGCTCTTATCCCAATCTCCAAGCCCGCGGCCGCCTCTGAACCGGAATAGACGGAGGTTGGCATCGTCCAAGACTCGTTTGACGCCCGGTCAGACGTTGATGCAATAATATCTTGGCCCGCTTCAGGAGGCGGGCGCGCAATGACAGTTCGCCAGGTGTTTGCGTCCAACCTCGCGCGCCTCTGCCGTCAACGCCCGTCGATTCAAGCAGTTTGCCGCGAAGCCGGCATCAATAGACAACAATTCGGACGATATCTGGCGGGCACCGCAATTCCTCGGGGCCACACAATAGGGCGCATCTGCAAGGTTTTCGGCGTTGCGGAGGAGGACCTCTTTCGCGAACAAATACGTGCCGATGTGGCGAAGGAGCCCAACGACCTAGCTTTCACAGACCGGTTTTATGACATCGTTCAGGGGATCTCTCGCGAGGCGCCGGCAAATGTTGCGCCGGGGATATATTTTGCCGATTTCGCCTACGAGGGGGCCCAACTTGTTCGGTCGACTTTGGTGGTGCGCCGGAGCGGCGGGCTCACGACCTTCCGGCGTCTGACCGGCGTGACTGAACGGAAAGAGTCATGGTGGTCCCACTTCTCCGGAGATCATTGGGGCGTCGTTTTACAGCGTCAATATGCGATCTATTTTGTGGCGCTTGACCAGATGGTCACGCGAGCCCCCAGCATGCTGGTAGTCAATTGGATTCCTAACATTTTGCCGATGCTCGGCGGCCACGCTTGTGTCCTCACGCCAATCGGTCCGACTGTCACGGCCGTCGTTGTCTCGCAGGCAGCGCGGCGCCTCGGCCTCCGAGGCGCGCTCAGATCGTCGCATGTTTACTCTACGGAAGGGCCTGAGATCGATGCGGTGATCATCGATGCGTTGGCCGAACAATGTCGCCTCCTTCAGGGCATGGTCCGGCCCCTGGACGTCACGATAAGGCCAGCAAGATCGCTCGCTCAATGACGTGAGGCTTGAAGGGCCTCCTGGTGCGCCATTGCCAGCAAGCGGTCCAAGACTGCCAGCCCGTCTTTTTCGCTTACGATCTCCCGCAGACTCTCTAGAAGCTCGGCCGCATAAGACGCTGCCTCCGATGTATTTAGATTCGACACGAAGCTTTTCTCGTGGCCACCGAGTCTCGTTTGTTTCTTGGACATTTTGCTACCCCGCCCCGCTGACTGCCCATCCTCCTCCGCAGACTATATTTTCGTCAATTCTTATCATCGCTGGCCATGAGCGATTTTCGCTCAACCTTATACTCTAATAGAGCAATTTCGCGCTCTTTAGCTCTTTGAGTTACTTGTGGTTGTAACAGCATCCGTGTCTCCTATGGCGCGTCGCGCACGACGTGGCGCTTTATTTGGGAGACACCGAGATGACCACTCCGAAGCTCAACATCGCCGTGAAAAAGGCGGCTCAACTTCGCGTCTTTCAGAAGCCCGGTGCGTTCTTCAACCGGACCTGAGCAGGCCAGTCCGCTGCGCGCTCGCGCGCGGCGGACCCTTCCCCTCTGAGGTGATCAGGATGACCTTGGATCGACGAATTCGCTCTGCGCGGACTCTCGTTTTTGTCCGCCACGAAGGTGAGGTGCTCGGCTTCAATTATCTTTCCAAGACCACTTTCATATGCAGCCACGATCTGCTGACGTTCCTCGCGATGATCGATGACTGGACCGAGATCCCCGCAGTCGGTCGCCTCCTGCCATACCACGCCCCCGATGCACTGGCTGAAGCAATCGATGACCTGATCGACATGCGCGCGGTGACCGTTGAACACTCGGACCTCGCTCTCTTCGAGGAGTCTTTCGAGCGAGGTTGGAAATGGGGCATCCCCGCCGCCCTCTTTCACTTCAGTGTCCAGGATCCCGAAGAACATCTCTCGCTCGAAGAATCCGAAGATCGGCAGGTCGCGAAACTCCAAGCCGAGCCACAGCCCGAACTTTACTCGCGCAGTCCCGCTAACTGCGAAGTTCTGAGGCTGCCCCAGGCGGATAGTGACTTGTTAAGGCTCATGGCGCGGCGTCGTACCGTACGGACGGGAGCGTCAGAGCCCATCACGTTGGAGCAACTATCTGATTGTCTCCGCGCTGGGCTGGGCATTGTTGGCGAGACCGGGAATCGAGCGGGTAGGCTGCCGCTGTCAATGACGCCTTCGGGTGGGGCCCGTCATCCCTATGAGGCCTATGTCGTCGTCAAATCGGTCGATGGGCTCGCTCCAGGCACTTATCATTATGCCGCCATCGATCACTCGTTGGCACGTGTTAACGACTCTCCGCCACCCATGTTCTCCGAGCTGGTTGGCGGGCAGGGCTGGGCGGACGAGATGCCCTGCCTTGTGTGTTTGTGTGCGCGGCTTGAGCGTACGATGTGGAAATACGACGATCCGAATGCCTATCGCGTAGTTCTCATCGAGGCTGGTCACATTGGTCAGAATGTTATGCTCGCGGCAACGAGCCACGGACTTACGGCTTGCCCAACCGCCGCTCTAAATCACTCACGCATCAACTCTTGCATCTCCGACGACAATTCTATTACCCACGCGCCGATATACGCGCTGACACTCGGCTTTCCGGCTGCAACCGCTGCCGTCGTGCGATAAGCACTACGCGACCGCCGGCACCCCTCCGGTTCGCCCATCATTGTTGATGGCAAAGCAGGCCACGTCGACATTTCCTTTCCGTTCCAGTTCCGGCCGCTGCACCGGACACGGCTCGAACGCCAGCGGACACCGCGGATGGAAGGCACAACCCGATGGCGGATTGATCGGCGAAGGCAACTCGCCTTCGAGGTGGATTCGTTCTTTCTGACGGCCAGGATCGGCAACCGGCGCCGCCGACAGGAGGGCGCGGGTGTAGGGGTGACGGGGCGTGCCGAATATCGCATCGCGAGAGCCGTATTCGACGGGCCGGCCAAGATACATGACCATAACCCGGTCGGCCATGTGCCGCACAACTGACAGCCCATGGCTGATGAAGAGGTAGGCGAGCCCGAACTCGACTTGCAGGTCGACGAGAATGTTGAGCACCTGCGCTTGGACCGACAGGTCAAGCGCCGATACCGGTTCATCGAGCACAAGAATGCGTGGCTTCAGCATAAGCGCCCGGGCAATGGCAATGCGTTGGCGCTGCCCGCCGGAGAACATGTGAGGATAACGCTCATAGTGCTCGGGACGCAGCCCGACCCGGGCCATCATGGCGATCGCCGCGTCGCGCCGGTCGCGCGAAGTCAGGTCCGGCCGGTTGATCTTCAGAGGCTCCTCCAGGATCGAACCGATCCTCTGCCGCGGATTGAGCGAGCCGTACGGATCCTGGAAGACGATCTGCACCTCGCTCCGCAACTTCCGGCGATCTGCGTGACTCGCATTCACAACATCGATTCCGTCGATCATCAGCCGTCCCGAACTGGGCGCCTCGATCATCGTCACCAGCCGCGCAAGCGTGGATTTGCCGCAACCGGATTCGCCGACCACCGCCAAAGTCTCGCCGGCAGCAAGCGTAAAGCTGACCCCGTCAACGGCCCGCACCAGCAATGGCGGGGCCAAGAATCCGCGACCGATGGCGTAGTGTCGAGCCAGTTGCTCGGCCTTCACGATGGGCGCGCCGGTCAATGCGTGGCCTCCACGACAAGGCCTGGATGTGCGGTGGGGATTCCATTGCGCAGCGGATAGTGGCAGAGGGCAAAGCCCAGCTCCTTCGGCTGAACCGGCGGCATGGTGGCGACGCAAAGGTCCGTCGCGAAGCGGCAGCGTGGTGAAAACAGGCAGCCCGAGGGCCGGTCGTACTGGCCGGGAACAACGCCGCCGATCGACGGCAGGCGGCGTCCGATCGCGCGTTCCGGGAGTGCGGCGAGAAGCGCTGCCGTGTACGGGTGATGCGGATTGGAAAACAGGCTGCGCACGTCCTGCACTTCCACTTTCTGACCGGCGTAAAAGACCGCCACTCGCTCGGCCGTCTCGGCGACCACTCCCATATCGTGCGTGATCAGAACCAGGGCCATGGCGGTCTCGCGCTGCAGTTCCAGGAGCAGGTCTAGAATTTGTGCCTGAATGGTCACGTCCAGCGCGGTGGTGGGCTCGTCGGCAATCACCAGCTTAGGGGCGCAGGACAGCGCCATGGCGATCATGACTCGCTGGTTCATGCCGCCCGAGAGCTGATGCGGGAAAGCTCTAAGCCGCCGCTCGGGATCCGAAATCCCCACCGCCGTCAGCAGTGCGATGGTGCGATCGCGCCGCGCCTCTCGGCCAAGGCCAAGGTGCATCTTCAACGATTCACCGATCTGGAATCCGACCGTGAAGCATGGGTTCAGGCTCGACATCGGCTCTTGGAAGATCATGGCCATATCCTTGCCGATGATCCGGCGCCGGTGACCGCGCGAGAGGCCGAGGAGATCGGTCCCGTCGAATGCGAGTCGGTCGGCGGTCACCTTCGCGGTCCATGGTAGGAGACCCATCACAGCGAGCATCGCCACGGACTTGCCCGATCCCGACTCCCCCACGATCGCCAGGACCTCGCGCGGATCGACCGTGAGCGATACGCCTTCCACCGCGCGGAACGAACTGCGCGCGCCTGCAAACTCCACGGTGAGATTCTCGATGACGAGAAGGGGCATCGTTAGCTCCGCTTCAATCGCGGGTCGAGAGCGTCGCGGAGGCCGTCGCCGATGAGATTGATCGAGATGACCGTGAGCAGGATGGCGATGCCAGGGAACGTCACCACCCACCAGTCGTTCAGGATGAACTCGCGCGCCTCAGCCAGCATGGTGCCCCACTCCGGACGCGGCGGCTGCGCGCCCATGCCAAGGAATCCGAGGGCCGCGGCGTCGAGGATCGCGCTGGAGAAGGAGAGCGAAGCCTGAACGATCAGCGGCGCCATGCAGTTAGGGAGTACGGTGCGGAACATCAGGCGGAGTGGACCCGCCCCGGCTACGCGCGCGGCGATGACGTAGTCCTTAGTCCGCTCGGATAGCACGGAGGCTCGGGTCAGGCGGACGTAGTGGGGCT
>JBBQGL010000107.1:0-14811 GCA_038323025.1 Hyphomicrobiales bacterium | reverse complement strand
CGGCGGGCTACTTCGCGGGCGCCAGCCGGGACCGGGGGTGCGAACCCCTTCGGCCGGGTTTCATCCCAACCGACGCCCCTCAGGGCAGCCGCGGACGCCACACCCGCTCCACGCACAAGACGCCTCATGAGCGCGCCCCTTGCCGAGCGGGATGGCAGGCATTTTATGGGAGGCTCGGAAAGGGGGAATATCGGGCCGGGATATCCCCGCATTCAGGAAGGGGCGCGGCCAACCTCCCCCTTGAGGGGAGGTCGAAATTTGCGGAGCGAAGCGCCAGCAAATTTCGGGAGGGGGTCAGAACATGCGTCAGGTGCAACCTCCTCCCGAAATCTTCGTTCGCCTGCGGCGCCCTCAGATTTCGACCTCCCCTCAAGGGGGAGGTTGGCGGCGCATCTCACCATGGCGGGGTTCCCGGATTACGCTTCGCTCCATCCTGGCTACCACGTTGGCAGGGGCGTAGCGCGTGGTTCGAGGCTCGCCGCTCTCGCGGCGAGCACCTCACCATGGCGGGGTGGGTGTATGGCAGGGCGGAACAGGAGGTGGGCTGCGAGGGTGGGGGTGTGCGAGCGCGGTGGGAACCATGACCATGCAACGGGGAACGGCGAGATGGTTGATAGCCCGCCGGCTGGCATGACGCATTGCCCCCACCTCGCCATGGTGAGGTGCCCGCGAAGCGGGCCTCGAACCACGCGCGACATACCTGCCCGCGTAGCCCGGATGGAGCGGAGCGTAATCCGGGACGCTGCCTGGGTGCCAAGATCAACCCTTCGGGTTGTCTTGGCATGACCTAAGAGGGCGGGCGCACGCCGGTGCAACAAGACCGCTATGCGTTTGCAGGACCCGCATAGCCCTCTCCGCTCGTTCCCGCGCAAGCGGGAACCCAGTTTTCAAATCACGAGCGCATTGTCCTTCAAGAACTGGATCCCCGCATGCGCGGGGATGAGCGGGGTGGGCTTGCGCAAGGGTGAGCGGCAAAGTCCGGGGCCGTGTCCAGGGTTCAAGTGATCCCGGATTACGCTCCGCTCCATCCGGGCTACGCTCGCTACCGCTCGCTTCACGCGCGGGTTACCCGCCCGGCTGCGACCCGCGCTCGTTCAGCATGGGGAAGTCGCGCTGGTGCCAGACCGGATAGGCCGGGGTGACGTCGCTCGCCGCGTCGAGCCTGGCCACTTGTTCGGCGGCGAGGCTCCAGCCGACCGCGCCGATATTCTCGATCAACTGGGCTTCGTTGCGGGCGCCGATGATGATGCCGGAGACCGTCGGCCGCTGCAGCAGCCAGTTGAGCGCGACCTGCGGAATGGTCTTGCCGGTTTCTCCGGCGACCGCGGCCAGCGCATCGACGATGCGGAAGAGCCGCTCGTCGTCGTATTGCGGGCCGGTGCCGGCGATATCGTGCGCGCGGGTACCCGGCTCGGCCGGCTTGCCGCGGCGTATCTTGCCGGTGAGCTTGCCCCAGCCGAGCGGGCTCCAGATGTAGCCGCCGACGCCCTGGTCGCGGCCGAGCTGCAGCAGCTCCCACTCGTAGTCGCGGTTGAGCAGCGAGTAGTAGGCCTGGTGCGCGACGTAGCGGGGATAGCCATAACGGTCGGAGGCCGCGAGCGACTTCATCAGGTGCCAGCCGGAGAAGTTGGAGCAGCCGATGTAGCGGACCTTTCCGGCGCGCACCATCTGGTCGAGCGTCGACAGGGTCTCTTCCACCGGGGTGTTGTAGTCCTGACCGTGCAGCTGAAGCAGGTCGATGTGATCGGTGCCGAGCCGCTTCAGCGATGCTTCCACCGAGGCGACCAGATATTGGCGTGACGAGCCGTATTCGTTGGGGCCGTCGCGGAACGGGAAGGTGGTCTTGGTCGAGATCAGCAGGCGGTCGCGCTTGCCCTTGATCGCCTCGCCGAGGATCGTCTCGGCGAGTCCCCTGGAATAGGCGTCCGCGCTGTCGAACATCGAGACGCCGTGGTCGAGGCAAACGTCGATCAGGCGCGCCGCGCCGCCGGCGTCCGTGTTGCCCCAGGCCTTGAAGAAGGGGGTGCCCCCGCCGAAAGTCACCGTGCCGAAGCTGAGAACCGGAATGCGCAGACCGGAATGTCCAAGGCGGCGATGATCCATGGCGGGGCGGGCTCCTGATCGGCTGAAGGAATGGTCCAGGGAGGGCCGTCCCTTTTACACGGAATCGGAGGAGCAGGAACCGGTCGAAGCGAGACTGGCTGGGTTGTCCTAGACCATGAGGAGGCCGGTCCTCAGGCCAATGCCGATCGCTTCCAGGCGGCCGGAAGCGCCGAGCTTGCGGAGCAGCGAGGCGACGTGGAACTTGACCGTGTGCACCGACACCTCAAGCTGGCGGGCGATCGCCTTGTTGGACGCGCCGGCGGCAAGCAGCTCCAGCACCTGCCGCTCGCGCGGCGTCAGCACGACGGCCGACGGATCGAGCCCGTCGGATTCCGCCTCCTCCCTGCCGTTCGCCGCTCCGGGCCGCTGAAGGGCGCTATCCGGCAGGACGAGCAATCCCTCGGCTACCAGCCGCACCGCCGCGAGGATCGAGGATGGACCGGCATCGGGCGGAAGGAGCGCGCGCACGGCCGGAGGAAGATCGGCGGGGCCGGCTTCCACGATGAGGACGACCGACGATGCCTCCCCGGCGATCGCGTGGACATCGTCGGCGATCAGGATGTCGGCCAATCCCTCGGCCGCAACGAGGTCGGCTTTGCCGGCGATCGCCAGCGCCAGCTGCCGGCGAAGAGCGGCATCGCCGAGGCGGAAGGCCACGGCGATGGAGCCCGAGGGTTTCCGCCCCGCCAGCATTCCGGGCTCAGGCGGTTCGGCGTGCGGCGACGGTCACGCTGACTTCGACGGGATTGCCGGCGCGCGACAGGGCAAGCTTCGCGACCTGGCCGACGCTGGACGGTCCCAGCCGGTCGATGATCGAGCGCGTGCCGGTCACCGGCTCGCCGTTCCAGGTGCGCACGATGTCGCCAAGCAGGATTCCGGCGCTCTTCGCCGGGCCGTCCTGGTCGAGCCCGACGACGACCGCGCCGGGACCGGCCTGGTCGGCGCCGGCCACGGCCTGGACGCTCACCCCGACGTAGCCGCGGGCGACCGAACCGTGGGCGAGAACGTGCTCGCTGACGCGGGTGAGGGTCGCATGGGGAATGGCAATGACGCGCCGGCGCGGGCCGAATACGGCCATGCCGACGAGATTGCCCCCGGCATCGACCAGGGCGCCACCCTCGGTCGCGGGCCGCAGCGTGATGTCGGCGCGAATCATCAGATCGATCAGGCCGCCATGCGAGCTGTGCCAGGCGTCGCCGACGTGGGCGAGAGAGCCGAGAGCCGCGACGACGTCCTTGCCGACGCGGCCGACCCCGACGACGATAGCGCCGGGCTCCGGTCTTGCCGCGCCCGGCCAAGCGGCGATGTCGGCGCCGCTCACCCTGAGGACGGCAATATCGGTGGTCGGATCGCGCCCGACGACGCTCGCCGTGGCCGCCTGACCATCGGGCAGGGTCACTTCCACGTCGCCGTCGCGCTCCAGCGCTTCCTCGGCGGTCACGATGATGCCAGGCTTGATGACGATGCCGCTGAGGCTGCCGCGGTCGCGGCCGTTCAGCGACACCACCCGGCGCGCGGTCTCGCGCACCAGTGCGGTGGTCGCGTCCGAGAAGTCCTTCAACACGTTGCTCATGGCGCTCTCCACAGGTTCGACAGATGTGGATCGAATATGCGGAGCGCCAGTCGTCCCCGCTAACTCGCCAGGTGGCTAGGCCAGCGCGGTCACTCGGCGGGGGCGATTTCCGGCAGCGGCAGCGACTGGAGGGCCGCGGCCGTATCCGCGGTCTTACGCACCCGTCCGACCCGGAAGAAAAGGGCATAGGCCGCCGGCAGCACGAGGATCGTGAGTACGGTGGCGACCATGATGCCGCCCATCATGGCGTAGGCGAGGGGACCGAAGAACACAGACTGGGCGATGGGGATGAGCGCCAGCACCGCCGCGGCCGCCGTCAGCATGATCGGGCGGAACCGGCGCACGGCCGAGCCGACCACCGCCTCGACCGGATCGATGCCGCTAGCCCGGTCCTGCTCGATCTGGTCGAGGAGGATGACGGAGTTGCGCATGATGATGCCGAGCAGGGCGATGACGCCGAGGATGGCGACGAAGCCGAAGGGCGAGCCGGTGAGCAGAAGCGCCATCGCCGCGCCGATCAGGCCGAGCGGTCCGGTGAAGAGGACGAGCATCGCCTTGCCGAAATGCTGGAGCTGGATCATCAGGAGGACGACGATCACGAAAAGCATGATCGGTGCCTTCGCGGCGATCGAGGCCTGGCTCGCGGCCGCGTCCTCGGCGCCGCCCTGGATGGCGATGGAGTAGCCGGAGGGGAGGGCGTCGCGGAGCGGCTTCAGCTTGGCGAAAAGCTGCATGGCCACCTCGTTCGGCTGGACGTTGTCCGGGACCACGGCGCGCACCGTGATGGTCGGCAGGCGGTTGCGCCGCCACTCGATGCCCGGCTCGAGGGCGGGGACGACCTTGGCCACCTGCGAGACGGGAATCGCCCCGCCGAGGTCGGACGGCACATAGGTCGATTCCACCGCCGACAGCAGGGTGCGTTCGCTGTCCGGCTGGCGGAGCACGATCGAGATGGTCTCCTCGCCATCGCGGAATTCGCCGATCGGCGCGCCGGAAATGCTCGCCTGGAGGACCTGGCGGACGCGCGCCGACGAAACCCCGAGGGCAAGGGCCCGGTCCTGGTCGATCACCAGCTTCATGGTCGGCACGGGTTCGAGCCAGTCGTCGTGGACGGCGGAGAGCAGCGGCTCGGCCCGGAAGGCGTCGCCGACCTTGTCGGCGATCTTGCGGACCTCCGCCCGGTCGGGCCCGACGACGCGCATCTGGACGGGCCAGCCGACCGGCGGACCGAGGAACAGACGGTCGACCTTGTAGCGCACCGACGGGAAGTCGGCGGCGAGGATGCCGCGCATCTTCACGATCAGGCGCTCGCGGGCGTCGACATCCCTGGCGATGACGAGGAGCTGGGCGAAGTTCGGGTTGGGCAGCTGCTGGTCAAGGGGGAGGAAGAAGCGCGGCGCGCCTTCGCCGATGTAGGTGGCGACCAGCCGCTGGTCGGGATCGGGCAGGATGCGTGCTTCCATCGCCTTGGCCTGGCGTTCGACCTCGGCGGTGCCGGCGCCCTCGGGCAGCCACATGTCGACGAGGATTTCCGGCCGCGACGACTGCGGGAAGAAGTTCTGCGGGATGAAGGTGAAGGCGAAAAGGCTGGCGGCGAAGGCGGCGAAGGTCACGAGGAGAACCAACCCGCGTCGGCGCACGCACCAGGCGATGGTGGCGCGCAGCCGCCGGTAGAAGGGCGTCTGATAGACGTCGCGTTCGGCGCCCGTGTGCTTGCGTTCCCTCAGCAGCATGTGGCCGAGCCAGGGCGTGAAATAGACCGCGGCGAACCACGAGACGATGAGGGCGATGCCGACGACATAGAAGAGCGTGCGGACATATTCGCCGGCGGTCGAGGCGGCGAAGCCGACGGGAATGAAGCCGGCGGTGGTGATCAGGGTGCCGGTCAGCATCGGGAACGCGGTGGAGCGGTAGGCGAAACTCGCCGCGGCGAGGCGGCCCAGGCCCTCCTCCAGCTTCCGCTCCATCATCTCGACCGCGATCATGGCGTCGTCGACGAGAAGGCCGAGGGCGATGATCAGCGCGCCGAGGGAGATGCGCTGCAGGTCGATGCCGAGCTCAACCATGATGGCGAAGGTGGCGGCGAGCACGAGCGGGATGGTGATGGCGACGACGAGGCCGGCACGCCAGCCGATCGAGATGAAGGAGACGAGGAGCACGATGGCGAGCGCCTCGATCAGGGCCTCGGAGAATTCGGCGATGGCGCTGGTGACGACCGAAGGCTGGTCGGAGATCTGGCCGACCTCGACGCCGACCGGCAGGCCGGCTTCGAACTGTGTCAGCGCCGCGTGGACGCCCTTGCCGACGCTGGTGACGTTGAAGCCGCCGGCCATGACCACGCCGATCTCGACGGCGTCCTTGCCGTTGAAGCGATACTTGCGGGCGAAGGGGTCTTCCAGCCCGGTGGTGATGGTGGCGATGTCGCCGAGGCGAACGACCTCGGCCCCGGCCTTGAGGCGCACGTCGGCGAGGTCCTCGGGCCGGCGGACGTCGCCGCCGACGGTTATGCGCACCGAGCGCTCGGCCGTCTCGACCTGGCCGGAAGCGCCGACGGCGTTCTGGCCGGCCAGCGCGTTCTGGATATCGAGGATGTTGATGCCGCGTTCGGCGAGAACCTTGGACGAAATGTCGATGTAGAGCTTCTGTGGCTGGTCGCCGAGGATGACGACCTTCTCGACGCCGGGAACGCCGATCAGCACATCGCGCGCGGCGGTCGCGAAGGACTTCAGCTCGGGGAAGGAATAGCCGGCGCCGGTGATCGCGTGAAGCGTGATGAAGGTGTCGCCGAACTCGTCGTTGAAGTACGGCCCGTAGATGCCGCTCGGCAGGTCGTTGGCGATGTCGGCGACCTTCTTGCGCACCTGGTAGAAGCCGTCGGTCACCTCGCGGCCGTTGGCCTCTCCCTTGAAGGCGACGGTGATGACCGCGCTGCCGGGGCGGGAATAGGAGCGCAGGTAATCGAGATGCGGCGTCTCCTGGAGCTTCCGCTCGATCTTGTTGACCACCTGGTCCTGCATGTCGGCAAGCGAGGCGCCCGGCCACACCACCTGCACGATCATGACGCGGAAGGTGAAGTCGGGGTCCTCCTTCTGGCCGATCTGCACGAGGCCGAGCACCCCGGCGAGGAGGATGATCGCGAACAGGAAGCGCGTCAGGCTCGGATGCCGGATGGCCCAGCGCGAGAGGTTGAAAGACGTGTCGGGCGCGGGCGAGGGAGCCATGGCGGGCGTTCCTGCGTCGAGGGGACGGTCGTGCGGCTCAGCGGGCGGCAAGGGCCGCGGTCCAGCTGGAGGCGGTCGGATAGTCGGGGATGCGGACCTGCTTGCCCGGCGTCATGAACTGGGTGCCGGCGGCGACCACGACATCGCCGGCCGAAAGGCCGCTGGAGATGCGCACGCCGTCCGGCGCGAAGGCATCGAACCTGACGTTGCGCGGCGCCACCGTCTTCGCCGCCGGATCGACGACCCAGACGATCGGTTCCCCGTTCCGCTCCGACAGCGCGGCGGCCGGCACCACGATGGCGCCGCCCTCCGCCGCCACGTCGAGCGCCAGCGTCGCCGACATGCCGAGACGCACGCGCGGATCCGCGGGCAGGCTGACGCGCACGGCGAACGTGCGCGAGGCGGGATCGGCGCTGCCGGACACCTCGCGGACGGTGCCGTTCTGCTCGATCGCCGGGTCGGCCCAGTAGCGCACGGCGAGCGTGTCGCCGGGCTTGAAGTAGCGGATCTGGTTCTCCGGAACGGCGATCGCGGCCTCCGTCTCGCCGTTGCGCGCGATGGTGACTACCGGCGTGCCGGCGCCGACGACCTGGCCGACGTCGGCGCCGATCGCCGTGACGATGCCGGCGGCATCGGCCTTGAGGTCCGAGTAGCCCGCCTGGTTGACCGCCTGATCGCGCGCCGACGTGGCGGCCTGGAGCGCCGAGGTGGCCTGGTCGACCTGCAGGCGCTGCTGGTCGAGAAGCGATTGGGCAATGAAGCCCCTGGCGAAGAGCGCCTGGTTGCGCTGAAGCGCCGCGGCGGCGACATCCTGGCCGGCCCTGGCGGCGGCGAGGTTGGCCTCGGCGCTCCGCACGGCGAGGGCGAGGTCGGCGGTGTCGAGGCGGGCGAGGATCTCGCCTGCCTCGACCGTGTCGCCGACGCTGACCCGGCGCTCCACGATCTTGCCGGGTATGCGGAAACCGATCTGCGATTCGGTGCGCGCCCGGACCGATCCCGAAAAGACGATCTCGCGGGTGGCGGCGCTGGCATCGACGGTCACCACCTTGACCGGACGCACCGGCTCGGGAGCCTCGGCGGCCTTCTGCTGGCAGGCGGCGAGTGACACCACAAGTCCGAGAACCGCGATGCGCGAAGCGATGAAGGCGGGGCGGGTAAGAGATGGATATGAGACGCCTAACATATGTCAATTCTCCACATTCATCAGCGCCGGGACGCAGTTCGGGCCCGGGGTTCCTCAGAAACTACGCAGTCGCCGCCAGGGCCCTCAGGCCCTGAGGGCCCTCAGCACAAACTCGGCAAGCTCTTCCGGCGATGCCCGGTTGGGCTTCGCCATGCACTGGGCAACGACCTGGGGATGGCAGACGGAAATGACGGAGGCAGCGAAGCAGCGCGCCGCGGAATCCGCGTCGCCGCGCGCAAACTCGCCGGTCGCCATGCCGTCCCGGATGATGATGGCAAGGATCCCGGTCATGCGGTCGAGGTGGCGCTCGATGACGCCCCACTGCTCCTCGAGCGCGACCGATACCATCTCGTGGACTTTCTTCTCGCCGACCATGGTGGCGACGGTCGCCTTGTAGCTCTGCACGACGAAGGTACGCAGGCGCTCGGCGGCCGAAATGGGCAGGCGCGCAATTTTCAGCGCGGCAACCTCCCGCTCGGACACCATGCGCTCGGCAAGCGCCTCATGGATCGCCGACTTCGAAGGAAAGAAGCGATAGACGTTGGCCGGCGACATGTGCAGTTCGCGCGCGATGTCGGCGACCGTCGTCTTGGTGTAGCCGTAGTGGCGGAAGAGCTGCTCGGCGGCGTCGAGAATCCTGGTCGCCGAATCCGGGTGGCCATCTTCCGGCCTGTCCAGCGCTGCCGACATATGCCCAATCATGGTGTTGCGGAGGCCTCAATCGACTGACGATTTTCAACAATCGTCAGTAGCGTGCCTTGCGGTGAGTGTCAACCGCCTCCGGGCGCGTGCCCACTCCGCGCTCGGCGCTCACTGACAGGCCGGGCCGGCGGCGATGACGCCATGTACGAAGCGGAGTTTCTCGCGGGCCGGGCCGCTCGGCACGAAGGGATAGAAATCCGCGTGGCCGAGGCTGCGGTTCATGGAATTCATGACGAGTAGGACATCCAGCCACTGGCTGTAGAGGGTCTCGAACGCCGTGGCGCGGACGTAGGCCGCAAGGGAATCGCCGATGGGAGAGGTGGGCATGAGGTCGCTCGCCGACGCGGTCTCGAGGGCGTCGATCATGTGCAGGTAGTGGGCCCAGGTTTCCGCCCAGTCTTCCCAAGGATGCATGGTGGCGTAGGCGCTGATGAAGTTCGCCTGCCAGTCCGCCGGCGGACCGTCGGCATAGTGGCGGGCGAGCGCCTCGGCATAGTCGGCGCGCTCGTCGCCGAAGAGGCCGCCGAACGCGTCCAGGGATGACGTCGGCTGGATCAGCCGGTCCCAGTAGTAGTGCCCAGACTCGTGCCGCATGTGACCGAGCATGGTGCGGAAGGGCTCCTGGAACCGTGCCCGCCGGCTCTCGCGCTCCGGTGCATCGGCTTCGGTGGCGTCGATGGTGATGACGCCGTTCTCATGGCCGGTGAGGACCTTGCCTTCGCCGCCGTGCGCGCTGTCGACGAGGATGCGAAAGGCGAGGCCGTCGGGCGCTTCGGCCTTCGGCACCACCGGCAGGCACAGCCGCCTCAACCCGAAGACGAGCCGGCGCTTCGCCGATTCGACACCGACCCATCGGGCGTGGTGAACCGGATCGTCGACCGGTGGAATCACTTCGTTCAGGGCACAGGAGAGGCAGAAAGCGGTCGGCGCGCCCTCCGCGACGACCCAGTTGCAGGCGCCCTGCGCGGCGTTGGCGCAGTAGGTGCGGGCATCGGATGCGACGCGCTCGAAACGGTTGGCGGCGAGATCGTAGCCGACGACCGTGCCGCAACGGGCGCACTGGGAGTTTTCGAAATAGAGGCGGTTGCCGCAATGCGGGCATTGAAACAGCTGCATGCCGAAGACCTGTTCCCCCCGCGGCCAACCCTGCGGGACAAACCATAAGCAACCCGTTACGCGGGCCAACTGAAACCCGAAGCCCGGCGTTCGGTTCCATGACGTGGCCGCAAGGCAGCCCCGCCGTGACTTCGGTTCAGACCGGGAGGACGTCGACCGACTGGCTCGTCCTCTGGCGGCCGGAGGTCCTCAGGATCCCGGCGATCGGCGCCACATCCTGGTAGTCGCGGCCAATCGCCACGACGATGTGATCCTCGCCGGCGAACGTGCCGTTGGTCGGATCGTAGCCGATCCAGCCGGCCTCCTTGCCGCACCAGGCGCGAACCCAGGCGTGCATGGCATCGGCGCCGGCGAGGCGCTTCTTGCCCGGCGGCGGAATGGTGCGCAGGAACCCGCTGACATAGCCGGCGGGAATGCCGATGCCGCGAAGGCCGGCGATCATCACCTGGGAGAAATCCTGGCAGACGCCGCGGCGAAGCTCGAAGGCGCGCTTCGGCGGCGTCTCGACCTCGGTCGATTTGCTGTCGTAGCGGAAGTCGCGCTGGATGCGCCTGCCGATATCCTCGACGATCCCGCGCGCCGTCGCCGGGCCCGCGACGCTCTCCCGCGCATAGGCGGTGATCTCCTCGTCGAGGGGGACGCGTGGGCTGCCGACCGTGAAATGGTGCGGCGATTCCGGCGCGAGCGACAGGAACTGGCCGAGCTCGCGGCGAAGCGTGGCGAGGTCGGGCGACATGTCGAGGGTCGCGCCCGGCGCATCGACGACGACGCGCGCCTTCATGCCCACCTTTAGCATCGTGTGCGGGTCGCGGTAGGCGACCGAGACCATGGCATTGCCGAAGAAGTCGAACCCTTCCGTCCGTTCCACCGGCACGGGCTCAAAGACGATCGACGAGGCGACGACGCGCTGGAAGGGGCCGAGGTTCGCCGGCGCCACCCGGACCAGGTGGCGGCCGGCAGCGACCGCCGGCCGGTAGGCGTAGTCGAGCTGAAGATGGATGTCGTATTTCACGGGCGGGCCTGTCGTGCCGGGGCCTAGCGGAAATAGGCCGCGTCGATGAGGTCCGACAGACCGGCGATGGCGTGGTTCATGGCCCGCAGCCGTTCCGGGGAAATCTCCTCGGGCCGGCTGATGGCGAGGTCGGTGTAGAGGCGGAGCGCTTCGCGCCGCACCGGCTGGGCGTGAAGGCCGCCGTCGCGGCCGGGCAGCAAGGCGATCTGCGACCTGATCTCGGCGAGCTGGAAAACAATCGAGCGCGGATTGACCTCGTCGAGCGCGAGCAGTTCGATCGCCGCCAGACGGCCGGCATTGACCTTGTAGAGGCGCCGGTGGGTCATGACGTTGTCGCCGATCTCGACGAGCAGGTCGAGAAGCTCGGCGGGCGCGTCGGGGCCCGCCAGCAGGGTGGTCAGCCGCGACATTTCCAGGGCGCGTTCGAGCCGGCGGCCGATCTCGAGAAAGCGCCAGCCAACCGCCTGGTACATGTTCTCGTGGACGAGGCCGGCGAAGCCGGCGAGCTTGCGCAGCAGCACGGTCATTGCCCGCGACGCGTCGTCGCCGGGCGTGACCGACGCGGCAAAGCGGTGGGCGGTCTTCGACAGGTCGAGGAGCGCGAGCCAGCCGTCCGGGGAGAAGCGGTCGCGGATGCGCCCGGCGCTGCCCGCCGCCGCGTCGATGCTGCCGGTGAGCGCCGGGGGAATCGCCTGCTTCTCGTCGACGCCGATGTCGCGCAAGCCGGTACGGATGGCGGCCAGCGCCGGATTGCGCGGGTCGGGCGCACCGGCGATGCGGCCATGATAGGCGCGCAGCACGCGGGCGATGCCGTCCGCCCGCTCGATATAACGGCCGAGCCAAAAGAGATTGTCGGCGGCGCGGCTCGGCAACACGGCCGGGAGTCTGGCGCCGGCGGTGTCGCCCTTGGCCGGCAGGAGCGTGATCTGCTCAACCGGTGTGCTGCTGACGATCCACACGTCCGCCGCCCGTCCACCCTTCTGCAAGGCGATTGCCGTGGTGTCGGCCGAGGCGCCGACGCGGGCGAAGCCGCCCGGCATGATCGTCCAGCCGGTTTCGGTGCGCATGGCGAAGGCGCGCAGCGTGACCGGCCGCGGTTCGAGCCGGCCGCGCGCATAGAAGGGCATGGTGGAGAGCGTCACCGATTCCTGCGCGGCGAAGCTGCCGCCACTGGCGCGCAGGCGGGCGATGAGCTCCGCCTTTTCCTTCTTCTTCAGCGACGAGGGGAGGACCGTGCCCCCGCTGTCGTCGAAGGGCGGCACCGTAGCGAGTGCCGGCCCGACCACCATCCGGTCGAGGTGGCCGAGCACGTGCGCCAGCTCGCCGTCCTGGCCGCACCACCAGGTGGCGATATGCGGCAGCGCCAGGTCGCGATTGTCGAGCTTGCGGCTGATGCCGGGGAGGAAGGCGAGCAGCGCCCGGGTCTCGAGAATGCCCGAGCCGATGGCGTTGACGACCGTGGCGCCGCCCTGGCGGATGGCCTCGACAAGGCCGGGGGTGCCGATCCGCGATTCGTGGCGAAGCTCGAGCGGATCCATGAACCCGGCATCGAGGCGGCGCCAGAGGACGCTGATCGGCCGCAGGCCCTCGACCGTGCGCACCATGACCTTGCCCGAGGCGACGGTGAGATCCTCGCCCTCGAGGAGCATGAGGCCGAGGTAACGGGCGATGTAGGCGTGCTCGAAATAGGTGTCGTTGTGCTGCCCGGGGGTGAGGATCGCGACGCCCTCGCCGGACTGACCGGAGAGGCGGAACAGCGCCTGGCGCAGGTCGCGGAAGAAGCCTGCGAGGCGATGTACGTTCATCGTCGTCAGCAGGTCGGAAAGGGCGCGGCCGGTGGCCACGCGGTTTTCCAGCGCGAAACCGGCGCCGGACGGTGCCTGGGTGCGGTCGCCCAGCACCCACCAGCGTCCATCGGGGCCGCGGCCGAGCTCGAAGGCGAGGAAGTGGAGGAAATGCGCCTTGGGCGGCCAGCCGACCATGGGCCGGAGAAATTCCGGGCTGGCGGCGATGAGTTGCGGCGGCAGCAGCCCTTCCGCCACCAGGCGGTTGTCGCCGTAGATGTCGGCGACGACGCGCTCGAGCAGTTCGGCGCGCTGGACGAGGCCGGCGGCAAGCGTCCGCCATTCGGCGTCCTCGATCAGCAGCGGCACGTGCGCCAGCGGCCACTCGCGCGTATCGGAGCCGCCGTCGCCATAGGACCGGTAGTGGACGCCGGCGTCGCGCAGGTAGCGGTCGGCGCGGGCGAAGTGCGCATCGATCTCGGCGCGGCTCAATTGGTCGAGCCGGTCGATCAGCGGCCGCCAGGCGGGCCTGATCTCGCCGCCGGCGCCGACCATCTCGTCGGTCGTTCCGGGCCGCGGGCGGTATTCGGCCGCGAGGCTGCCGCGCGTGCCGGCGGCGGCCTTGACCAGGGTTGCCTCGGCCTTCGCCATCATCGCCTCAGATTCCCGCCCGCCGCCGGAGATCGAGGGTCAGGGGGAAATTCTGGTTGCGTTCTGCCGGCGGCGGGGTTTGGGCGCCGGCGGTATGACCGCTCGCCTCGAACCGCGCCAGCCGGCGCGCCTCCGCTTCGTTGGCGTTGACCGGCAGGGTCTCGTAGTTGCGCCCGCCGGGATGAATGACGTGATAGGTGCAGCCGCCGATGGCGCGCCCGGTCCAGGTGTCGTGGATGTCGAAGACCAGCGGGGCGTCGACGGGCAGCATCGGATGCAGGCCCGAGCGCGGCTGCCAGGCCTTGTAACGCACGCCGGCGACCGCCGTGCCGCCGCGCTCCGTCGCCGTCATCGGCACGGTGCGCCCGTTGCACACGATCCGGTAGCGCTCGGGCTCGAGCCCTTCGGCCTTCACCTGCAGCCGCTCGACCGAGGAATCGACGAAGCGGACGGTGCCGCCGATGGCGCCCTGCTCGCCCATCACGTGCCATGGCTCCAGCGCAAGCCTGAGCTCCAGCTTCACCCCGGCATATTCGACTTCGCCGCAGAACGGGAAGCGGAACTCCTTCTGCGCCTCGAACCATTCCGGGCGCAGCGGGAAGCCCGCGGATTTCAGGTCTTCCAGCACATCCTGGAAGTCCTGCCAGACATACCACGGCAGCATGAACCGGTCGTGCAGGGTGGTGCCCCAGCGCACGAACCCGCCGTCGAGCGGTCGCTGCCAGAGGCGGGCGACGATGGCGCGGATGAGCAGTTGCTGGGCGAGGCTCATGCGCGGATTGGGCGGCATCTCGAAGCCGCGGAACTCGACCAGGCCCAGCCGGCCCGAGGTGGTGTCCGGCGAATAGAGCTTGTCGATGCAGATCTCGGAGCGGTGGGTGTTGCCGGTGACATCGACGAGGAGGTTGCGGAAGAGCCGGTCGACCAGCCACGGCGGCGGCGCCGCGCCGGCGCCGGGGAGCGGCACCTGGGCGAGCGCGATCTCCAGTTCATAGAGCGAATCGTGGCGGGCCTCGTCGATGCGCGGGGCCTGGCTGGTCGGCCCGATGAAGAGGCCCGAGAACAGGTAGGAGAGCGACGGATGGCGCTGCCAATAGAGCACCAGGCTCTTCAGGAGGTCCGGGCGGCGGAGGAACGGGCTGTCGGCGGGCGTGGCGCCGCCGACCACCACGTGACTGCCGCCGCCGGTGCCGGCATGGCGGCCGTCGATCATGAACTTGTCGGCGCCGAGGCGCCCGGCGCGCGCCTCTTCGTAGACGGCGGTGGTGGTCGCCACGCATTCGTGCCAGCTCGCGGCGGGGTGGATGTGGACCTCGATGCCCCCGGGATCGGGCGCGACGCGGATGACGTTCAGGCGCGGATCGTGCGGCGGGGCGTAGCCCTCGATCTGGACCGGCAGGCCGATCTTGCGGGCGGCGGTCTCGACGGCGGCGATGAGCTCCAGGTAGTCCTCGAGGCGCTCGACC
>JBBQGL010000106.1:0-14876 GCA_038323025.1 Hyphomicrobiales bacterium | reverse complement strand
CAATCGCTATGAAACGATGACCCTCAACGATATCTGCGCGCTTCCGATCGCGGAGTGCGTTGACGCTACCGCTCACCTCTACCTATGGGTGCCTAACGCCTTGCTCCCGGACGGGCTGCGCGTGCTCCGTGAGTGGGGGTTTGAGTACAAGTCGAACATCGTTTGGCGAAAGATCCGCAAGGATGGCGGATCCGACGGGCGCGGCGTCGGCTTCTATTTCCGGAACGTCACCGAGATCTGCCTGTTTGGGGTGCGCGGGCCGAAGGCGCGGACGCTGGCGCCGGGGCGGAGCCAGGTGAACATGATCGAATCCCGCAAGCGCGAGCACAGCCGGAAGCCGGACGAGCAGTATGAGATCATCGAGGCATGCTCGCCGGGGCCGTATCTCGAACTCTTCGCCCGCGGCGAGCGGCCGGGCTGGACGGTATGGGGCAACCAGGCGGAGAAGAGCTACGCGCCGACCTGGGATACCTACGCCTACAATTCGGCGGCGCCGGCGGAGTAGCGCGGCCCCAGGGGCGCGTGCAAAAGAACCCCCTCCCGAAATCGCGTGCGATTTCGACCTCCCCTCAAGGGGGAGGTTGGGCGGCGCAGCTGTCCGGTCGGGAACTAATCCTGCCGGCGCGGCCGGTAGACGCCGGTGCGCGGGTCCTTTTCCAGGGTCACCGGCGTATCGCGGCGGACAGCCGCCTCGGCCTGCTTCAGCGCCGCGACGACGCGCTCGTGCTGACGGCGTACGCCGCGCCAGCCGATGATGGCGACGATGGCGACAACGCCAAGAAGGAGTCCGGAGCCCATTGCTTAAGGTTCTAAAGGCCGAAGCGTCCCCAAAGCAACCGTTCTTCGATGACGGCGAAAAGCCGGTCGACGAGGCCGGCGCCGAGATCGGCACCGCCGGCGAGGCCGAGGCGGCGGCGGAGAAACCCGCGCTCGGCCGCCACCGGCTGGAGGACGACTCGGTTGCCGTAGTGCTCGCGGAGAACGGTGCGGAGGTCGCCGATACGATCGACGAGCCCCAGCTTCAGGGCCCGCTCGCCGATCCAGAAGGCGCCGGTGAAGAGATCCGGATCGTCGGCGAGCCCGTGCCGCCGCGACTTGACCAGGGCGATGAAGGAAGCGTGGACATCCTCCTGCAGCGCTTCCAGGCGGGCCACGTCGTCCGGCTTCTCGGGCTGGAACGGGTCGAGCATGGCCTTGCTCTCGCCGGCGGTGTGAACGCGGCGCTCGATGCCAATCTTCTCGATCAGATTCTGGAAGCCGAAACCGGCGGAGACCACGCCGATCGAGCCGACGATCGACGAGCCGTCGACGATAATCTCGTCGCCGGCGAGGGCAAGCAGGTAGCCGCCCGAGGCGGCGACATCCTCGACCGCTGCGATCACGCGCTTGCCGTTCTCCTCGGCGAGCGCGCGGATGCGCTTGTAGATGAGGTGGGATTGCACCGGCGAGCCGCCCGGCGAGTTGATCACGATCGCCACTGCCGGCGCCGATTTCACGGCGAAGGCGCGCTCGAGGTTCTTCTCGACGGCCGCCAGCGAAATGCCCGGGCGGAGCGGCCCGGCCATGCCGATGGCGCCGGAGAGAGTGACGACCGGTACTACGGGACGTTTCCGGCCGAAGAGGTTTCTGAGGGAAAAGGCCATAGGCGCTTGTCTCGGCAGGCAATGAGGTTACCCAACATGGGACTCAGCGCCGGCCCTGCCAAGTGCCGGCGATTTCGGCGAGCCCCTGCTGTCCGCGCAGAATCGCCTCGATTTCGGGCCGGAAGGCATTGCCGGCGGCGCCGTGCAGCACCAGCGGCGGCAGCAGGCGCGGCGCCGCCCGGCTGCCCTTCACGCCGGTGATCATGACGCGATGGGCCACCGCGCCGGCGCGGGGATGGACCGGAAGGATGTCCAGCGCGCCGAAGCGCGGGGTGAGTGCGGCGAGCAAGGCGGCAATGCCTTCCGCGCGGAAGATGACGGTGACCCGGCCGCGGGCGGCGAGGAGGCCGGCGGCTGCGGCCAGCCAGCGGTCGAGGGTCGCCTTGCCGAGGACATGGGCGCCGGCCCGGCCGGCCTTCGGCGACGGGCTCATCGACGCGGCGTCGTTGAAGGGCGGATTGACCAGCACCACGGCCGCCGTGTCGGCGGCAACGGCGAGCGAAGCGGGATCGAGAATATCGGCGGCCAATGTCTTCACGCGGCCGGCGAAGGCCCGGTTGGCGGGACGGGCGAGCGCCAGCCGCGCGCACTGCAGGAGTTCGCGATCCCGCTCGACGAGGAGCACCTCGATCGCCGGGGAACGCGCCGCTGCTGCGAGGCCGGCGACACCGGCGCCCGCGCCGAGGTCGACCACGATGCCAGCCTGGTCTTCCGGCAGGGAGGCGGCGAGGAGCACGGCCTCGAGGCCCGAGCGATGATGACCCGCGGCCGGCTGCACCGCTTCAACCTTGCCCCCGAGGAACGCGTCGACCGTGGTTCCGGGCGGAGTTGATGCCGATCCCTCGGCCCTCTCCACCGGTCAGGCCTTCTTCGGTTTTTCCAGTTCGCCGCCGATGCCGGCATCCTTCAGGATGCCACGGGCCTCTTCGAGCTCGTCGGAGCGAACCATCACGCGCCGCGGCAAAACGCCCAGCGAACCCTCGATAATGCTCATGTTCTGGTCAATCACCATGGCGGTGATGCCGGCATCGCGCAGCAGGGATTCGACAAACGAAATCAGGACGATGTCGTTGGTCCGCAGCAATTCCTCCATTCCCCGCCCTCTCTTGCCACGGTGCCAGCCGCGAGGTTAGTCAGCGGCGCGGTCGGGCGCAATCGCGCCGGACGAGCTCTCCGCACCCCGGCTCCCTTGCCCGGCCTCTCACTCGTACCTATTGTCCGGCCGACAATGCAGAGCAAGCCATTGGGCGGAGCAAGTCATTGGGGCGGAGCAAGCCGTTGGGCGTCGTAGTCCAGATCGAGGAAGGCAAGCGCAGGGGCGGCGCCAGCATCGAGCCGCTGGTGCGCCTGACGCACGAGGGGATGGAGCGGGTCAACGCGATCATCCTCGACCGGGCCGGCTCCGATGTCGCCATGATCCCCGACGTCGCCCGGCACCTCATCGCCTCGGGCGGCAAGCGGCTGAGGCCGATGCTGACGCTCGCCGCCGCCGGGATGTGCGGCTACGAGGGCGCCGGCCACGTCAAGCTCGCGGCGAGCGTCGAATTCATGCACACCGCTACGCTTCTCCACGACGACGTCGTCGATGAGAGCGAGCTCCGCCGGGGCAAGCTGGCGGCGCGCATGGTGTGGGGAAACCAGGCGAGCGTGCTGGTCGGCGACTTTCTCCTCGGCCAGTCCTTCAAGATGATGGTCGAGGTCGGCTCGCTCGATGCGCTCGAAATTCTCTCCAACGCCGCGGCGGTGATCGCCGAAGGCGAGGTAATGCAGCTCGCCGCCGCCAAGAACACGGCAACCACCGAGGACGAGTACCTGGCGGTGATCCGCGCCAAGACCGCCGCGCTCTTTTCAGCGGCGGCGGAAGTCGGCCCGGCGATCGGCGCGCGCCACCGTTCCGAGCGGGCGGCCTTTCGCTCGTACGGCACCAATCTCGGCCTTGCCTTCCAGCTGATCGACGACGCCCTCGACTACGGCGGCAGCGCGGCCGACCTAGGCAAGCGCACCGGCGACGACTTCCGCGAGGGCAAGATCACCCTGCCGGTGGTCCTCTCCTACCGTCGCGGCTCGGATGAGGACCGCGCCTTCTGGCACCGCGTGCTGGTCGACGGGAAGATCGAGGAGCGCGACTTCGACCATGCCCTCGGGCTGATGCGGACCCACCGGGCGATCGACGACACTATCGAGCGGGCGCGGCATTTCGGCGCCGTGGCCCGCGACGCGCTCGCGCCGTTTGCCGAATCCGCCTACAAGTCGGCGCTCCTCGAGGCGGTCGACTTCTGTATTGCGCGCGCCTATTAACGTCCCCCGTGGGGCGCGCCTTGCGGGCTGGCCGCAGAATGGCCATCCTGCCGGGAGAAGCTGTTTATCCCTCAGGTCTTGCGGGCCGATACGTCATGCATATGAAAAAGCTCACCCGTCTGTTTGCCCTCGCCGGAGCCCTGGCCGGGGGCGTCTCCTTCTCGCTTAGCCCATCCGGAGTCCAGGCGGCGACGGTCAGCGACCTCGTCCCCAACGACCTTTCGATCAGCCTGGCAGGCGCCTATCTTGCCGGCCGTAGCGCCGACCAGGCCCACGACATCGGCGCGGCGGTCACCTATTTCAGCGAAGCGCTCGACAACGATTTCGACAATCCGACCCTGATCGAGCGCGTGCTCGTGCTCCGCGTCGCCAATGGCGAGATCGACACCGCCCAGGCGCTGGCCGAGCGGCTGCTGGCGGTGGACGAGCGCAACCCGCTCGCCCGCCTGGTGATCACGGTTCGCCTGATCAAGGACAATTCCCTCGAGAAGGCCAAGGTCGAGCTTCTGCGCTCGGCGCAATCGCCGCTCGCCACGCTGACCGCCGGGCTGATTACGGCATGGGCCGACTACGGTCTCGGTCACGTCGACCAGGCGCTGACCGAGATAGACGGGCTCACCGGCCCGAGCTGGTACGCGATCTTCAAGGACTATCATCACGCGATCATCGCCGACGTGGCCGGCCGCAACGCCGATGCGGTCGCGGCGATCACCCGCGCCTACCGGACCGACCGGACCGCGCTCCGCGTGGTCGAGGCCTATGCGCGCATTCTCGCCCGCTCGGGCAAGCGCGACGAGGCGATCAAGGCGCTGACCGATTTTGGCGGCGAGCATCCGACCCATCCGGTGATCAAGGCCCTGCTGGCCGATCTGCAGCAGGGGAAGACGCCGGACATGGTGGTCAAGACCGCATCCGAGGGGGCGGCCGAAGTCCTCTACGGTCTCGGTTCGGCGGTCGGCACCGACGAGGGCACCGAACTGCCGGCAGCCTATCTGCAGTCGGCGCACTACCTCGATCCCGATGCCTTCCTGCCCCTGCTCGCCCTCGCCGACGTGTTCCAGGCGGCCAACCGCTGCGAAGAAGCGCTCACCCTCTACGGGCGGGTCCCGGAGAGCAGCGGACTGCGCCGCAACGCCGACATCCAGTCGGGCCTCTGCCTCGACACGCTCGGGCGGACCGACGACGCGATCGCCCACGTCAAGCGCGTCACGGACGCCGATCCGGCCGACCTCGAAGCGGTGATGGCGCTCGGCGCGATCTACCGGGTCCACGACCGGTTCGCCGAGGCGGCCGCGGTCTATACCGCCGGCATCAACACGATCACCGACCGTGCCAAGGCCGACTGGCGCATCTTCTACTTCCGCGGCGTCGCGCTGGAGCGCAGCAAGCGCTGGCCGGAGGCGGAGGCCGATTTCCAGCAGGCGCTCGCCATCGATCCGCAGCAGGCGCAGGTGCTGAATTACCTTGGCTATTCGTGGGTCGACAAGGGCATCCACCTCGACGATGCCCTGAAGATGATCCAGTCGGCGGTCAGCCTTCGCCCAAACGACGGCTACATCGTCGACAGCCTCGGCTGGGCCTATTTCCGCCTCGGCCGGATCGACGACGCGGTCGCCCAGCTGGAACGCGCGGTGGAACTGAAGCCCGAGGACTCTGTGGTCAACGACCATCTCGGCGACGCCTTGTGGAAGGCCGGCCGCAAGCTGGAGGCCACGTTCCAGTGGAAACACGCCCGCGATCTCGGGCCCGACCCGGAAGAACTGCCCAAGATCGTCAAGAAGCTGGAATCCGGCATGCCGGCCGATGGCGGAACCAACGGCTGACGCGCTTTCGGCGCTGATCCGCGAGGTCGCGTCGAAGGTCGAAACCGCGCGCGCGAAGATCAATCTCGCGCTGCACGTCGTAGGACGGCGCGTCGACGGCTATCACCTGCTCGACAGCCTCGTCGTCTTCGCGGATATCGGCGACACGCTCCGCGCGGCGCCGCGCGAAGAGGCGCTGGTCAAGGTCGTCATCGACGGCCCCTTCGCAGACGATCTGCGCAACTCGGCGCGGCCGCAGGACAATCTGGTCATGCGCGCCGCCGACCAGTTGATGGCCGCGTTTCCGAAGAAGCGGATTACCGGGGTCCGGCTCGACCTGACCAAGCGGCTGCCGGTCGCCTCCGGCCTCGGCGGCGGTTCGGCCGACGCCGCCGCCGCGCTCCGGCTCCTCGATCGCGTGTGGGGCTTTGGCGCCGGGCCGGGGAAGCTGGCGGAAATCGGCCTCGGCCTCGGCGCCGACGTACCGCTCTGCCTGGTGTCGAAACCGCTGCGGGCGGAAGGCATCGGCGAGCGGATCACGCCGACGCCGGGTATTCCCGCCCTGCCCCTCCTGCTTGTTCATCCGGGGGTCGCGGTGCAGACCGCCGACGTCTTCCGGCGCCTGACCCCGGCCGAACGCACGCCGATGTGGCCGATCCCGCGGAGCTTCCTTACCATCATCGAGTTCGCCCAATGGCTGCGACTGACGCGGAACGACCTCGCCGAGCCGGCGGTGGCGGAGGCGAGAGTGATCGGCACGGTGGTGAAGACCGTTTCAAGCGATCCGGAATGCCTGTTCGCGCGCATGTCCGGTTCCGGCGCCAGCGTTTTCGGAATATTCAACAGCGACGCCGCGGCGGAACGTGCCGCGGCCCGCATCCACAAGGCGAAGCCGGCCTGGTGGGTGGCCGTCACCCGCACCGCCGGGTCCTGACCGAGCGCGAGGAGAGCCCATGGCGGAGCGCATCGAAGACCATCCCTTCATTCCGGTGAGTTTCGCCGTGCTCGCGGTCTCCGACACGCGCTCGCTGGAAGACGACCGTTCGGGAGCAACCCTGGCCGAACGCATCGCCGCGGCCGGCCACAAGCTCGCGGCGCGGGCGATCGTCCCCGACGACAAGCGGAAGATCCGCGCCATCGTCAAACGCTGGATCGCCGACAAGGACATCGACGTGGTGATCACTACCGGCGGCACCGGGTTCACCGGCCGCGACGTGACGCCGGAGGCGATCGAGTCGCTCTTCGACAAGCGCATGGACGGCTTCCCGGTGGTCTTCCACACGATCAGCCAGGGCAAGATCGGCACGTCGACGATCCAGTCGCGGGCGACCGCCGGGCTTGCCGGCGAGACCTTCGTCTTCTGCCTGCCGGGGTCGCCGGGCGCCTGCCGCGACGCCTGGGACGGGATCCTCGTCAAGCAGTTCGACTATCGCCAGGCGCCCTGCAACTTCGTCGAGATCATGCCGCGCCTCGACGAGCACCTGAAGCGCACGAAGCTGAAGGCCAAGCGCTAGCCGGACAGCCGCCCGACCACGCCGGCCGGCATGCCCAGCGCGAAGAGCGTCAGGCAGGCGGCGTTGCGCAGCGACCTCAGCACCGGCGGCCGCGATCTGGGCGCCCGGACGAGGAGACGCGAGCGGAGGTACGTCAGTTGCCGCCGGCCGATCCGGCGCATCAGGTCGGCACCGGCCATGTCACCGACGGCGCGGTGCCCGCCCAGCGAGCGATAGAGGGCGCGGGACAGCAGCATCCCCTGCCCGCGGTGGGGCGCGAGCAGCATCCGCGTCCGCAGCCAGGCACTTGTTTCAGCAAGACGGGCCCGCAGGCCACCATCGACGCGGCGGAGCCCGAACAGCGCCGCCCGCCGCCTCGCCTCCCCGTCGGCGAGGGCGCGGTCGATGAAGGCGCGAGCTTCGCCCTGCCAGTCCGCCTCGACCGCCGCGCCCGGCGCGAGGAACAGGAGCCAGTCGCCGCGCGCAAGCTCAGCGGCCGCGCCGAGGCCGCCACCGCCGCGCTCCTCGACGATCGCGCAGCCGGCGATGTCGGCGACCGTCAGCGTGCCGTCGCGCGAGCCGCGGTCGACGACCACGACGTCGCGAACAAACCCGTCGGTCGCCGCCGGCACCAGCGCCGCCAGCGCCTCGGCCAGCCCGATCTCGTCGTCGCGGGTCCGGAAAATCACGGTGATCACGGCCATTCCATAAGCCGGCTCAGGGCGCATTTCGACTGCGAATTTCCGACAGGCAGTCGCGGAACCTCGCGTAGTACCGATTGTTCTTGATATGTTCTCCTTCTCGCGATAGGAATGTATTCATGGGAGCCGCACAGAGGAAATTCACGCCGGTTCGCCCGCCGATCGTGGCGGACGAGTTCATCGGCGTGCGCATCGATCCCGACCGCCACCACGGCCGCGGGGCGGAAAGCAATCGCTCGGGCCGCTTCGAGCCGATCGAACGGCAGTCGTATGACGACGGCTGGGGCAGCCTTGAGGAGCTGCCGAGCTTCAAGACCGAGGTGCAGGAAGAAAAGCCCAGGAAGATCATCACCACCAACGATTCGCCGGACATCTCCTTCGACCGGTCGATCAACCCCTATCGCGGCTGCGAGCACGGCTGCGCCTACTGTTTCGCGCGCCCGACGCACGCCTACATGGGGCTGTCGCCGGGGCTCGACTTCGAGACCAGGCTGTTCGCCAAGCCGACGGCGGCGAAACTGCTGGCGAGCGAGCTGGCGAAGCCCGGCTACGAAGTCCGCACCATGGCGATCGGCACCAACACTGATCCCTACCAGCCGATCGAGCGGCGCTATCGCATCATGCGCGAGGTCCTCGAAGTGCTCGATGCGACCAGCCACCCGGTCGGCATCGTGACCAAGTCGGCGCTGGTGCTTCGCGACATCGATATCCTGAAGCGCATGGCCGAGCGCAACCTGGTCAAGGTCGCCCTGTCGGTGACCACACTCGACCGGCGGCTGGCGCGTGCGATGGAGCCGCGCGCGGCGACGCCACAGCGACGCCTCGACGCGCTGCGGCTGCTTTCGGAAGCGGGCGTGCCGACGACGGTGATGGTCGCCCCGGTCATCCCTGCCCTCAACGAGCATGAGATCGAACGCATCCTCGATGCGGCGGCGGCGGCGGGCGTGAAAGAGGCCGGCTATGTGCTCCTCAGGCTGCCGCTCGAGGTGAAGAGCGTCTTCGAAGAATTCCTGAACCGCGAATATCCGGACCGCGCGAAGCATGTGCTCTCGGTCATCAAGACCATGCGCGGCGGCAAGGAATACGATTCGAAGTGGGGCGAGCGCATGACCGGCACCGGGCCCTATGCCTGGCAGATCGGCCGGCGCTTCGAGATGGCGGCGCGCCGGCTCGGGCTCAACGCCGGCGGCCGGCAGAGGCTGCGCACCGACCTGTTTGTCGCGCCCAGGCCCGAGACGGACCAGCTCAGCCTGTTCTGAGCCATCCGCGCTCTCTCAGACGAGGCGGTCCGGCCAGCGGCGAGCGCCATGAAAGACGGCGAGAACTTCGATCGCCGCTTCATTTGCGCGGTAGACGACGATGAACGGTGTCTCGGCGATCACCAATTCGCGGGTGCCCGCGATCCTGCCGGCGCGGCCGAGATGCGGATGTTCGCGGAGCGACTCGGCCTGGTCGAGTATGCGGACAACGGTTGCAGCGGCGGCAGCCGCGCTGTCGCGTGCGATATAGTCACCGATCTGCTCAAGGTCGGCGGAGGCACGCCGCGTCCAGCGCAGCTTCACTTGCGCCCGCGAAACTTCCGCCGGATGCGCGCGATCTCCTTGTCCGACGCGAACTCGCCGCGGTCGGCCTCCTTCAGACCGGCCTCGACCTTGGCGATCTGCCATTCATTCAGGGCGACGTAGTCCTCGACGGCCCGGCTGACCAGCCAGTTCCGCGGCCGATCCGTTTTCTCGGCCAGGCGATCGAGCGCCTCAAGAGCCTCATCCTTCAACCGCACCGTAAAGCCGCCTGGCATCTGCGTTCCTGCCTCGAACCGGAATGGTTCACAACGAACCTAGATTCACCACCTGCAAGATGCAACCGCCATGGAGGGCCTGTGACTTGGTTCACTGACCATGAGGGCTGCGTTTTCTAGACAGCCCGCACGACGCCTCCGGCGCCGCACGCATCAACAACCAAGAGAATAAAGGTGCCGCCATGAGCTGGTACGAGATTCTGCTTTTCTGTCACATCGCCTGTGCCGTCACCTGGCTCGGCGCCGGCCTGCTCAGCCAGGTCCAGTCGGCGCGGGCGGCGCGCTCGACCGACCCCAACGCCATCCTCTACCTCCTGAAGGACATCGGCGGGCTTGCCCTCCTCGTCTTCATTCCGGCATCGATGGGCACGCTGATCTTCGGCATTCTCCTCGTCATCGCCGGCGGCTGGGGCTTCGCGAGCCTTTGGGTCCTGCTCGCGCTCGCCGGCTTCCTCGCCTCCTTCGTCATCGGCAACTTCGTGCTGAAGCCGGGCGCCGCCCGCATCGCGGAAATTGTCGAACACGGCGGCGCCGGCGCCGAGGTAATGCCGGTTGCCCGCCAGCTGATGCTCGCCGGCCGGATCGAACTGGTCATCCTCTACGCGGTGGTCGCCAACATGGTGCTGAAGCCTTCGTTCGACGACGTTGCCAAGCTCGGCGCGCTGGTAACGGCGCTCGTGGTCGGGACGGCGCTGATCCTTTTCTTCTCCCGGCCGAAGGTGACCGGATCGCACAACCTGGCCCACGCGAGCCAGTAGAACCTGCGTGATTTGGCAGGGCCGCGGCGGACAACGCCGCGGCCCTTTCGTCGTCGATGATGCCTCAATTCGAATCGTCAGGACCTGAAGTATTTCCTCCGGCCCTCTTCAAGGAAGAACATCCGACTTTGAAAAGTCGCTGTTCATCTTAAGTCTTTGGGCACCTTTTGGGCGCTCCGATGAGCGGCCCCGTAGGCAACCAGCCGATCAGAGGTGTGCCATGCCCAATAACGACGACAAGCTCACCCAGGCGGTCGAAACGCTGGCCAACCAGGCCGCCGAAGTCCTTGCGCTCGCCAAGGGACAACGAGCGGCTGCGGACAAACAGCAAAGCGCTTCCGATCTGCAACGGGATGCCGCCGACAGGCAGCACTTGAGCGCTCACAAGCTCGAGATTCTGGGCACCGCGCTGAAGGGCGACGCCGCCGCACTCAAGCGGGCAGTGGCCGAAAAATAGCCTGTTCCGCAGGAATCTTAGGGCGCTGCGCGACCGATCGCGTGCCGAGCCGAACTGCCGTTGGCCAAAGCGGTTGAACCGGCCGGCGGCGGAGGCCACGATGGGGGCCATGGCCAAGTCCGATTCGCCTTCCCTGATCCAGCTGGAGCCTCCCGGCCCGCCGACCGACCGCTTCGAGCGGCGGGCTAAGCGGAAGGGCGCGCGCCTGGTGGCGGGCGTCGACGAAGCCGGGCGCGGGCCGCTCGCCGGGCCGGTCGTCGTCGCCGCGGTGGTCTTCGAGCGCGGGCGCTATCCCGACGGGCTGGACGATTCGAAAAAGCTGACCGCGCCGGAACGGGCGCGCCTGCACGACCTCATCCTCGAACGGGCGACCGTCTCGATCGTGGTTGCCAGCCGCGCGCGCATCGACCGGATGAACATCCTGCGCGCTTCGCTCTGGGGAATGAGCCGCGCCGTGGCCGGCCTGTCGTGCCGCCCGGATCACGTGCTCGTCGACGGGAACATGCTGCCGCCCGGTCTGGCGTGCACGGCGGAGGCGATCGTGTCGGGCGATGCGCTGTCGGTGTCGATCGCGGCCGCGTCGATCGTCGCCAAGGTCACCCGCGACCGCCTGATGGGCTGCCTCGGCCGGGCTTTCCCGGACTACGGTTTCGAGGACCACAAAGGCTATTCGACGCCCAGCCACTTCGCCGCCCTCGACCGGCACGGGGCGACGCCGCATCACCGGCGGAGTTTCGCGCCGGTGCGGATCGCGCTCGGCCTCGAGGTCCGCGAAGCCGATCTGTTCGAGGCGGCGGCGGTGATCGCTTCAGGCGATGCATCGCCCGCCAGCGAGGCCGCCGGGGTGCCGGATAGCGGGATTGAGCAAGCCGCTTAGGCGGCAGCGACCGGGCTACCGACCGCCGCGGTCGCGCCCGAACGGATCGCCGAGTACCGATTCGGTGTGCAGCGCGCAGAGCCACTCGCCGTTCTTCCTCACCCAGGTCGAGGCGTCGGCCGCCTCCAGTTCGAGCGGCTTGCCGTCGACGGTGAGCTTCTCGCGGACCTTGTAGCCGATGATGGCGACATCCTCGGTCAATTCCTGGACGTGCACGTCGCTGATCTCGAAATCCTCGATCGTCCAGGTGGCACCCGCGAGCATCCTGGCGAGCGTCTGGCGGTCGATGCCGGCAACGCCCTGCGCACCGGTCAGAATGCAGGTCTCGGCGCTGAGGTTTGCCGCCGCGGCCGGGTCCTTGTCCTTCATCGACTGCCAGAACTGCTTCTCGAGCTGGACCAGTCGTTGCTCGACGGAATTGGTCATGGCAATTCTCCCGGGAGATTGTGATCGCAGCGAACCGCGGGTCGAAAAACGCACCCCGCATGCCGGCGGTTCCCCCGCCAAGGGAATCCAACGGACGGATCGTAGCGCGAGGCGGCTGGGCCCGACCGAGACCGCGGGCAGGCCAACGCCCGCCAGGACCTCAGTTCAGTTGAGCTTGCCGCGCACGTCGGCGATCGACTTCTCGATCAGGGCGCTGCCTGCCTCGCCCTTCAGCCTGCCGGTGAGGATGCGTTCGGCGGCGGCAATGGCGATATCGGCGGAAAGCGCCCGCACGTCCTGCAGGGCCTGCGCTTCGGCCTGGGAGATCTTCTGCTCGGCGACGCGCGTGCGCCCGGCGATGTAATCCTCGAGGCGCTTGCGCCCCTCGATGCCGAGGGCCTCCGCCTCGCGGCGGGCCTGGTCGACGATCGCGGCGGCCTCGGAGTCGGCGGCCGACGCCTTGCGGCGGTATTCGACGAGCAGGGCCTCGGCCTCGGCGCGCAGCTTGCGGGCCGCCTCGAGCTCGTCGTTGATGGCCACGGCGCGCTTGTCGAGCGCCCCGCCGATCAGGCCGGGCACCTTCATGTAGACGATCAGCGCGAAGAACAGGATGAGGCCGACCAGGGCGAAGAATGGCTCGTTAAGCTCCACCGGCGTTCCTCCTCGTCAGCTCGGCACCGACGGCATCCTCGACTTCCTTCGCGGTCGCCGTCTGGCTGGCGAGCGCGGTGACCACCGCTCCGGCAGCATCGGCGGCAATCGCCCCGACCTCGGCGAGCGCGCGATCCTTGATCTCGCCGATGCGCGCCTCGGCCGCGGCAAGGCGCCTGGCGAGTTCGGCCTCGTTCCGCGCCCGCTCGGCATCGGCGGCGGTCTTCGCCGCGTCACGCGCCTTCTCGGCAATGGCGAAGGCGCGCGCACGGGCCTCGGCCAAAGCCTTGTCGTAAGCGGCCTCGGCGGCTTCCGAATCCGCCCGTGCCCGCTCGGCCGCGGCGAGGTCGCCCGTGATCCGGCCGCGACGGGTGGCGATGATCCCGGCGATGCGCGGAATCGCCACCCTGGCGAGGATGACGTAGAGCGCGACGAAGCTGATGACGAACCACAAGGCCTGCGAGGCAAAGTGGCTCGGATCGAAGGGCGGGAACGGCTCCTTCGGCGGCACTGCCGTCGTTGCGCCGGTTTCCGCCGGTGCAGCCGTTTCCGTCTCGCTCGCCATCGTCAGCTCCGGGCTCGGGGTCGTCGGCTCAGGTGAAGAGCAGGATGAGGGCGACGAGGAGCGAGAAGATGCCCAGGGCTTCGGTCACCGCGAAGCCGAAGATCAGGCGGCCGAACTGGCCGTCGGCGGCGGCGGGGTTGCGGATGGCGCCGGCCAGGTAGTTGCCGAAGATGTGGCCGAGGCCGATGCCCGCGCAGCCCATGCCGATGCAGGCGATGCCCGCGCCGATTGCCTTGGCTGCCGCTACTGTCGCGATTGGATCCATGCCGTAAAGCTCCTGTCTTTAGAACGTTGATCGGCCCGGCACATCAGTGACCGGGGTGAAGGGCGTCGTTGAGGTAGAGGCTGGTAAGGATGGCGAAAACGTAGGCCTGCAGCGCGGCGACCAGGAATTCGAGCGCGGTGAGCGCGACGGTGGCGAGCAGCGGCAGGATGGCGCCGAGGATGCCGACGAAGCCGGCCGAGCCGAGCAGGAGGACGAAGCCGGCGAAGACCTTCAGCGTGATGTGGCCGGCGAGCATGTTGGCGAAAAGACGGATCGACAGGCTGATCGGGCGCGAGATGAAGGAGAGCACCTCGATCAGGACGATGAAGGGCAGCAGCACCTTCGGCACGCCGCTCGGCACGAAGATCTTGAGGAAATGGAAGCCGTGCTTCCAGAACCCGTAGACGACCACCGTGATGATAACGGCGAGCGCCATGATCGCCGTGACGATGATGTGCGCGGTAACGGTGAAGAAATACGGGAACATGCCCCAGAGGTTGGCGACGAAGACGAACATGAAGAGGCTGAAGACGAACGGGAAGAACTTCATCCCCTGCTCGCCGGCGCTTTCGCGCAAGGTGTTGGCGACGAACTCGTAGGTCATCTCGCCGGCCGACTGCCAGCGCGAGGGAACCAGCGCCCCGCGGCGGGTCGACAGGATCAGGAAGGCCGAGGCGCCCAGCACCGTCAGCAGCATGAACAGCGCGGAATTGGTGAAGGACAGATCGACGCCGCCGATATTGATCGGGATCAGGTCGTGGATCTTGAACTGAACGATTGGACCTTCGGCCGCCAAGTTGCCTTACCCCTTTATTTTCGGCGCCGGCTTCATCAGGCCGGCGGTACGCAGCACGCTCAGTACACCCGCGGCAAAGCCGAGGAGCAGAAGCACAATCAATCCCCACGGCGACGTGCCGAAAAGCCGATCGAAACCCCAGCCCAGCGCCCCGCCAATAACCACGCCGGCGACGAAATCCGCGCCAAGGCGCAACGCCATCGCCATGCCGGGCTTCGGAGGTTCGTCCCTCAACCCGGCAATGACCGCCTGCTCCGCCCGGCTGGGGCCGAGCTGGCGATCCAGTTCCCGCAGCCTTCTGGAAAGCTCGGCATCTCCCGGCGGCGGCGAAACGTCCGGCCCGGGC
>JBBQGL010000105.1:0-15477 GCA_038323025.1 Hyphomicrobiales bacterium | reverse complement strand
GACGTGCATCGAGATCATGGGCCACCCGGGCAGCGCCGCCTTCCATGACCTCGTCAAGAGCGCCGTCGACCAGGGCATCATCGTCACCAGCGGCAACTCGCCGATGACCGACCTGCAGAAGGAATTCGGGTCGAAGGGCTTTGGCTATGCCGGCGTCGATCTCTATGTCGGCGGCCAGATCACCGCCAACTACATGCTTGCCCAGGGCCTCAAGTCGGGCGACGAGGCGATGGTCTACGGCGTGTTCAGCCAGGCCGAGCGCGGGCTTTCCGAGAAGGGTCTCGCCGACACGCTGGAGAAGGCCGGCCTCAAGGTCGATCGCCTCGAGATCACGCAGGAAGCGAACAGCGACGCCTCGCTGGCGGTCCCGATTCTGGCGGCCTATATCCAGGCTCACCCGAACCTGAAGGCGATCGGCACCCAGCACGGCGGCGTCACCGGCGTCCTCGCCGAGACCCTGAAGAAAGCCGGCAAGAAGCCCGGCGACATCATCGTCGGCGGTATCGACCTCGGCCCCGCCACCATCGACGGCCTCAAGTCGAAATACGTCTCGGCGACCCTCGACCAGCTGCTCTACCTGCAGGGATTCCTGCCGGTCCTGCAGTGCGTGATCACCGCCAAGTACAAGATGCCCGGCCTGTCCATCAACACCGGCGCCGGCGCCGTCACCGCTGCCACGATCGACTCGCTGACCAAGCTGATCGACGCAGGCATCCGCTAGACGACGACAGCCCACAAACGAAACGCCGGCGGGTGGCCCCGCCGGCGTTTTCATTTCCGGAGAGCTACGCCGCCTTCTCGATCAGCGCCGCGATCGCCGGCGGAACCGAGGGCGCCTGCTCGCGAATGAACTTGAGGAGCGCCTTCTCGTTTTCGGTGAGCCGGCCGTCGCGGCCAAGGCGGCTCGCCAGCCACCCCGCCTCGTCGGCCGTGACGGTGGCGGCTGCAGCGGCCTCCTCCCTTTCGCTGACGATCTGCTCGGCCTGCTCCATCCCGGGATCGGTCCGGTAAGCAGCAAGGATGCCGCTGAGGCCGCCGGCGACCATCTTGCCCATGAACCCGCCGACGCTGCCCGTCGGCGCGTCGAGCCATTTGGCCCGCTCCAGCGCGACCTCGCGCGGCGGCGCGTGGTAACCGCAGGCCGCCATCAGGAAGTTGGCCATGGCCTTGACGAAAAGATCGTCCCACGAGGTATCGTTGGCGGCGCCGGCGACGGCGTCGTTGAGGTCGAAGAGCACCTCCGCCTCGTCTCGGCTGATGGCGACGCCACCCTTTCCGGCGAACGCATAGAGGATGCGGCGGAGGACGTCGACCTGGTCGCGGGTCACGCGTTTTGCGGCCGCGACGCCGTTGATGGCAAGCGGGCCCTTGCCTTCGAGGATCGCCATCTTGACCTGGCCGAGGGCGAGCGCGGCGAGGCTGCAAGGCGCGGTGACCGCCTCTTCCAGGACGTGCACCAGCATCTCGAATTCGCGCGGCGTCTTGATCACGCCGTCGGCGGCGATGTGGGCGAGCAGCCAGTCGGCGTTCGCCTGGCTGAGATATTCGGCGGGCGGCTCCTGATGGACGAGGTAGTCCGTGCCGGCTTCCGCGACGAGCGCGGTCCAGGTCGGATCGGCCGCGTAGGCGGCCTCGTCGATCTCGAGCATCGTCTCGATCTCGGCCCTTTCGATGATCGTGTCGTTGCCGTAGACCGCGCGGCGCATGGCGAGCGCGTCATCGGCGCTGACGATGCCCGTCGATTTCACGCGGGCGAGAATGTCGCTGGTCGGCATGCCTTGCTCCCCGGGACTGCAAAGACCCCGCAGAGCGATATCAGCCAAAGCCTAAAGAACGTTTGACGAGCCCGATCCCATCAGCCGACCGCCGCGCTACAGCGGAATATTGTCGTGCTTTTTCCATGGGTTAGCGAGTTCCTTGCCGCGCAGGAGGCGTAGCGCCCGGGCGACCCGCCGGCGGGTCGAATGCGGCATGATGACCTCGTCGATATAGCCGCGTTCGGCCGCCACGAACGGCGACATGAAGCGCGCTTCATACTCCTTGGTGCGGGCGGCGATCTTCTCCGGATCGCTGGCTTCCTTGCGATAGATGATCTCGACGGCTCCCTTGGCGCCCATTACCGCGATCTGCGCGGTCGGCCAGGCATAGTTCACGTCACCGCGGAGGTGCTTCGACGCCATGACGTCGTAGGCACCGCCAAAGGCCTTCCGCGTAATCACCGTCACCTTCGGCACCGTCGCCTCGGCATAGGCGAAGAGGAGCTTGGCGCCGTGCTTGATCAGCCCGCCATATTCCTGCGCCGTCCCGGGGAGGAACCCCGGCACGTCGACGAAGGTGACCAGGGGGATCGAGAAGGCGTCGCAGAAGCGCACGAAGCGGGCTGCCTTCCGCGAAGCGTCGGCGTCGAGGACGCCGGCCAGTACCATGGGCTGGTTGGCGACGAAGCCGACCGTGCGGCCTTCCATGCGGCCGAAGCCGATGACGATGTTGCCGGCGTGAGCCGCGCCGATCTCGAAGAAGTCGCCGGCATCGACGGTCTTCAGGATGAGCTGCCGGATGTCATAGGGCTTGTTGGCGCTGTCCGGGATGAGGCGATCGAGCGACGGCTCGCTCCGGTCATGCGGATCGGAGGACGCAATCTCGGGCAGCGCGGCGCGATTGCTGGCGGGAAGGAAATCGATCAGCCGGCGCATTTCGCCGAGGGCTTCCACGTCGTTGTCATAGGCGCCGTCGGCAACGCCCGAACGCACCGTATGCACGCTGGCGCCGCCCAGTTCTTCCGGCGTCACGGTCTCGTTGGTGACCGTCTTCACCACGTCGGGCCCGGTGACGAACATGTAGCTGGTGTCGCGCACCATGAAGATGAAATCGGTCATCGCGGGGGAGTACACGTCGCCGCCGGCGCAGGGGCCCATGATCACCGAGATCTGCGGAATGACGCCCGAGGCGAGGACGTTGCGCTGGAAGACCTCGGCGTAGCCGCCCAGCGCCGCCACGCCCTCCTGGATACGGGCCCCGCCGGCATCGTAGAGGCCGATGATCGGCGCGCCGTTCTTCAGCGCCATGTCCTGCAGCTTCTGTATCTTTTCGGCGTGGGCTTCGGACAGCGACCCGCCGAAGACGGTGAAATCCTTCGCAAAGACGAAGACGACGCGCCCGTTCACCGTGCCCCAGCCGGTGACGACGCCGTCGCCGGCAATCCGGTTCTCCGCCATGCCGAAGTCCGCCGAGCGATGCTCGACGAACATGCCGAACTCCTCGAACGAATCCTTGTCGAGAAGAACTTCGATGCGTTCGCGCGCGGTCAGCTTGCCGCGCTTGTGCTGCTCGGCGATGCGCTTCTCGCCGCCCCCGGCCCGCGCCTTTGCGCGGCGCGCCTCAAGCTCCCGAAGGATTTCCTTCATCGCCCTTCCCCAACCCGATTCATAGGAGCAGATACCACAGACCGCCCCCTCACCGGAGGCTTTGCAAGGAAACCACCATGGCACAACAATCGGAAGGCGCGGCCGAGGGCGGCGTCCGCATGCTCTTGCGGCTGGAAGGCCTCGCACTTTTCGCTGCGGCCGTTGCCGCCTATATCTGGCACGGCGGGCCGTGGTGGCTTTTCGTCGTCCTCTTCTTCGCGCCCGATCTGTCGTTCCTGGCTTTTCTAGGCGGCCCCCGTCGCGGGGCGCTCGTCTACAACGCCGTCCACACGACGCTCGGACCAATCGGTCTGTTCGCCATCGGAATCGCGGGAGGCTGGACCTGGTCGCCTTCTGTTGCGCTGATTTGGGCAGCGCACGTCGGATTCGATCGCGCCGCCGGCTACGGCCTCAAATACGCCACCAGCTTCCAGGCCACTCACCTCGGCCGGATCGGGCGCATGCCGGCGTGATCCAATCGTAGCCCGGATGGAGCGAAGCGAAATCCGGGTAGCGATCTCCGGCGCGCAACTAGTAGGCTGCTGGCCGACTGGTGAAACCGCGAACGCTAAAGCATAAGGTGCGACGCTTCCTGCTATTGCGAAAACGCAAGCCGAATCAAGTAAGGTCGGCGTGAGTCGCCGCCAGTTCGAACACTTCTGTCATCAAGTCGAAAGGCTTGGCTCTACGCGCCGGGTCCGCGTCCCGTGGCCCGAGCGGCGGGCAGTGACTCGCCTGACAGAAGGAGCCTCACCATGCGGCGCGTGGCAAGGGGCCGAAGCCCAGTTATCTCAGACGGTATTGGCGTTGGCAGCTTGAGTGGGTGGAAGAGCCTCCCCACGCGGCTTATTCCGGAGGCACGGCAAAGCCCTCCTGACTCGCAACTGGACTTTGGTTTTAGTGATTACCCGACTCGGCCGGGCATCTAACTGGTGGCGACCCGACCCACTTTCGGAAAGGGACCAGCAATGACAATCTTGATCCCACAGGACGATAGGCTGAGCGTCTTTCATTCGGCCATGCAGTTGGCGACAACTGGCGAGTTTCGAACGATTGAAGCGGTTGGTGCGGAAATAGTCCGTCAGAAGCTCGGCACCGCAGAGGAGGTGGCGGATTTACCGCGTCACCAGCGGACGTATGTTCAGGAGCTTTGCCACAAGAATTTCGGCCGACGGTAGTTAGTTTGCCCGCGCTCCCTCACCGCGGACTGGCCGCTGTTGCGCCGCTTCTTTGCTTTGGTCGCCCTGACTGCGTGCGGCCGTCGGCGGGCTGTTCACCAGCTTGCCCAGAATCGCGAGCGTCGCTTCTTTCAGGTCAAGTTTGTGAGGCTTCGTCATGTCCACAGCGCCACCAATTCATCTCCCGGCAGAAGGCATTTCCGGGCCGTCGCGCGAGGAATGCGACTATGTGCTCGGAACATATATCCGTCTCTGGGGCGATGTAGAGGGCGGCATGGCCGAGCTAATTCGGAAGTTGCTCGATACCGATATGACCACTTCCCAAATCGTAATCCGCGCTCTCGCAGACATGCGAGTTCAACGAGAAATGGCAGAAGAACTCGGCAAGCACCGCCTGACGAAGAACAGTCTAACTTTTCTTACCCGCATTCTAGATCGCGTCAAATCTATGGCCACGAAACGAAACCGGATGGTTCACGGCAAATGGATTCTACGCCTTAAGATGGGGAAGCGGCCAAATCCTCAACCCCTGACAGCGGAGTCGGCTAAATGGGTGCGGATATATCATCCTTCAAATCAAGACGACATTGCCGGTCTGATGAGCGGGCGCAGCCAGAAACTCAAGGCCGCCTATGAATTCAGTCCAGAGCGCATCGCGCAGGAAGCCGAGGCGGCTAAAGAGTTGGCGAAAGACCTAAACGATTTCGCCAATTCACTAACGCTGAAGCCTCCCCGCATCCCGCTTCCCGTAGAATGGTAAGAACGGCTTCCTCCAATTCACGGTGGACGTGCGCTCACTCAAATTATCGCCCAGCTGATTGTGCAGCGTATGGGCCAACCCCGTTAGAGCTGCTCCGTTTGGCAATTTCGGCTTTGCGTCGGCCTGTCAGGACGCCAGCTTCCGGCGCTGCAAAATCAAAAGATCGCCTAGCCTTCATAGCCGCGTTGCAGGCCGAGCTAGTCACGATCGGTCCCGAATAGACGGCTAAAAGACTGCCGCGCCCCCAGGATCACCGCGGCCGCGTCGAATTCCTTGCGTTGTGCCGCGCGACGCGCCATCGCGATCGCATCCTCTCCCCAGCGCTCCGCCTGCCAGTCTTCGTCGACGAAGGCCGCCTGCCACGCGGCATCGGGATCGATCGCACCGTGGGCGAGCGCGAGCGCCATGACGGCCGAGCCGGTGATCGACGTGATGGTGGAAACGGCGGCGAGTTCGAGTGGGTCGAAGGGTGCCAGCGCCCGCTCGATCGCCGCAAGCGCCGCGGCATCCTGCGGCACGTGGACGATGCCTTCCGCAAGCACGAGGTGCGCACCGAGCGCCTCCCGGGCGAAGGCAACCAGCGGCCCCCACTGAGCCTCCTGCGCTTCCACCAGCGAGGGCGGCTCAGCGGCGCGGTAGCAGATCAGGTCGCTGCCGGCATATTTCAGAACCTCGTCGCGCACCGCCGGCATCGCCTCGGCGACGCGGTCGATCGCCGCGTTGGCGATGCGGGTGAGCGGCAGCTTGCTCGGGTCGATGTGCTCGCCGAGCCTATTCCACTCCGCCGCGAGCGCCTCGGCGACCGCCGCCGACCCGACCGCCAGCGGCTTGCGGCCCGGCGTCTTGATCGCGCGGCCGTCCAGCTTGACGACGAAACGTCCATCGGCCGGCTCTGCGGTCGCCAGCTTGAAGAAGCGCTTCGGAAGTTCGCTCTTGCCGGCGCGGCGGATGAGCTCGGCCGGATCCGTCGGCGTGTCGCTCACAGTTCGAGCATCTCGCTGGTTTCGGTGACCACCGCGTACCAGTCCTGCCGGTCAATGGGATGATTGACCGCCTTGATCGCTCCGTCGACGCGCTCGCGCCTGCCCGAGCCGACGATCGGCACGCCCTTCGCCGGATGGCGGACGACGAACGAGATCGCGGCTTCGGCCGCTCCGTCGAGACTGTGGCGCCTGGCGATGTCGGCGAGATGCGCGCGTATTTTCTTCGTGCGCTCGTCTTCGCCGGTAAGCAGCGTGCCGCCGCCGACCGGCGACCAGATCATCGGCCGGTAGCCGAGACGGATGGCGTGGTCGAAGGTGCCGTTGGAGATCGGGTTGAGGTAGATCGGCGAGAATTCGACCTGGTTGGTGACGATCGGCGCCTTCAGGCGCGAGGCGAGCAGGTCGACCCGCGATGGCGACATGTTCGACACGCCGACAAACTTCGTCTTGCCCTCGGCAATCAGCGCGTCGAGCGCGCCAGCCGTCTCGTCGGGGTCCATCAGGTAGTCGGGCCGGTGCAGGAGAATAACGTCGGCCTGGTCGATGCCGAGCTTCTCCAGCGAGCGGCCAACCGAGCGCCGGATTTCCTTCTCGCTGAAGTCATAGTGGCGGATGCGGTTCTCGGTGCGGTGCGGCGACAGCCGCTGGATGCCGCATTTGGTGATGATCTCGAACTTGTCGCGGCCGATTTCGGCGATCGCCTTGCCGAGAAATTCCTCGACCGTGTAGGGGTGCGGAAAGCCGTAGGTGTTCGCGGTGTCGATCGTCGTGACGCCGCGGTCGAGAAGGAAGCGCAGGAACTCCGCCAGCTCGTGCGGGGACTTGAACTGCTCCTCCGAGCGCATGGAGCCCCAGACCGGCGTCGAGAACACCGGACCTTTCGGATGCATCTTCACCCGCGCGACTTTGCCCGGACTGGCGGCCATCAGACCTCTTCCTCCTCGTTCTGCTTGTCGGCCTGACCGGCGTCGAAGCCGAGCAGGTTCCAGCTTTGCTGCATATGCGGCGGTAGCGGCGCGGTGACGTCGAGCGTGCCGCCGTTGGGGTGCGGAATGACGATGCGGCGGGCGTGCAGATGCAGCTTCTTCTGCATGCCGCCGGGAAAGTCCCAGTTGTCCTCGGCATGGAAATATTTCGGATCGCCGATGATCGGGTGGCCGATATGGGCGGCGTGGGCGCGCAGCTGATGCGTCCGTCCGGTCACCGGCCGCATCGACAGCCAGGCGAGTTTCTGGCCGGCATTGTCGACCACCGAATAGAGCGAGACGGCATGGGTTGCGTCGTCGGTGCCATGCCGGGCGACCCGCATCCGCTCCTCCGCCTCCTCGCGCGCCAGCCACGTCGAGATGCGCCCCTGGTGCGGCTTCGGCACGCCCTTGACCAGGGCCCAGTAGATTTTTCGCGTGGCGCGGTGGCGGAACGAGCCGGTGAGCTTTTGCGCGGCGAGCCGCGTCCGCGCGACCACCAGCACGCCGGAAGTGTCGCGGTCGAGCCGGTGCACCAGACGCGGCTTCTGCCCCTTCCGGTCGCGGAGCGCTTCGAGCAGCTGGTCGACGTGGCGGGTGAGGCCCGAGCCACCCTGGACGGCGAGTCCGGCAGGCTTGTTGAGCACGTAAACGTCGTCGTCCTCGTAGAGGATGATCGAGCGGAGGAAATCGCCGTCGGGCGAGTGAGACGCCGGCGTCTCACGCTGTCTCGCCCCCGCCTCACCGCCGCCAGCGCGCTGTCCGGGGGCCGTCTCAGGGCCGTCCGCGGCCGTTTCCGGCGCGCTTCCGCCACCGGTCAGCGGCGGCACCCGCACCGCCTGCCCGGCTTCGAGACGCGTGTTCGTCCGCGCCCGTCCGCCGTTGACCCGCACCTGTCCCGAGCGGATCAGCTTCTGCAGGTGGCCGAAGCCAAGTGTCGGAAAATGCACATGAAACCACCGATCGAGGCGCATTCCTGCCTCGTCTGTCTCAACGGTACGTGTCTCAACGGCGGCCATGGATTTCGGGGTGCTTTCGGCGGTGTCCCGCCTCATAGCACCGGGACGGCCGGTTGACGAGCCGGACAGCCTATGAGACGGCCCGAATCAGCCACAGACCGGCGAACAGGCCGAGGATCGCGAGAACGACCGACAGAACAACGTAGGCAAGCGCCGTGAACGTCCGCCCCGATTCGAAAAGCAGTGCCGCATCAAGGGAGTACGCGGAAAACGTAGTGTACCCCCCGAGGATGCCGGTGGTCAGGAACAGACGCAAATCCTGACTCCATCCCGCTCCCGCCCGAAAGGCGAAGAAGCCGGCGATCAGGCCCATCAGGGTCGAGCCGGTGATGTTGATGATGAACGTCGACCACGGAAACGCCGTCCCGAAAAGGCGCGAGACGGTAAGATTTATGCCGTGGCGCGTCGCGGCGCCGATGCCGCCGCCGAGGAACACGAGGACTGTCTGGAGCATCGAGTCAGACTCCCACCATGGTGCCACACGGTAGGAGTCATCAGCCGGCTCGGCGGTTAAAGGGAGACCCCATTCCCTCGCGGCGAAGACTAGAAGATTCCGGTTCGGCGGGTCAACGCAAGGCGCTCATGCCCGCGCCTCGCTCGGTTGGGACGAGAGCATCGCGATGTATTCCTCCGCGGCGCTGCAAGCGATCGCGCCGCTGATGAGAATGCTCAGGTAGTCGGCCGAAGGCAGCCCCGGATCCGGTTTCGGACTGGTCACGTAGGTCATGGCTTCGAGCGGCGCCCCGTCGGCTGCAATCACGGTCACCGGCACTCGGTTGGCGAAGTTCTCGCCAACGCCCCGGCGCGGCTCGTAGCCTTCGCGGCCGTCCAGCCGTGGCACGTCCTCGTCCGCGATTTCGTAGAGCGCGCCCCAGACCGAAGCGCCTTCCGCGCGTTCGATGCTGGCGACGGCGCTGTCGCGCACGTGCGAGCGGCGCGGAAACGTCAGCCGATAGTCGTGCAGGCGGGCCGCGCCGATGAAGCGGGCCCCGGGACAGCGGGCCGACATCTGCAGGCGGTCGAGGTTCGAACCGTAGGCGAAATAGATCATCCGCAGCCTCGGTTGGATGAGGCGTCATGAATATGTGAGTCGCGGCTTTCGCACACGCGCGATGTGCGAGAGGCCGCCGAAAACGGCCCTTGTGACGGCTTGCAACAGGCGGTGAGACGGCGTGAGACGGAACCCTGACGGCTTCGGACGGCTACCGGACAGGCCGTCTCAATCGGCGTTGCGGCGTTCGCGCCGGAGCTTGCTCCAGTACTCGAGGCGCTTGCGTATCTCGCGCTCGAATCCCCGGTCCGGGGGCTCGTAGAACGTCTGCCGGCCGAGCGCCTCCGGGAAATAGTCCTGACCCGAGAACGCATCGGGCTGATCGTGGTCGTAAAGATAGTCGGCGCCGTAGCCCTCCTGCTTCATCAGGCCGGTCGGGGCGTTGAGGATGGTCTTTGGCGGCGCCAGCGAGCCGCCCTCCTTCGCCGCTTTGGTAGCGGCGCCGAACGCCTTGTAGACGGCGTTCGACTTGGGGGCGGTGGCGAGATAGACGGTCGCCTCGGCGAAGGCGAGCTCGCCTTCCGGCGAACCGAGATAGTCGAAGGCGTCCTTGGCGGCGATGGCGATGACCAGCGCCTGCGGATCGGCGAGCCCGATGTCTTCGGTCGCCATGCGCACCAGCCGCCGGCCGATGTAGAGCGGCCGCTCGCCGGCGTCGAGCATGCGGGCGAGGTAGTAGAGCGCGGCATCGGGGTCGGACCCGCGCACGGCCTTGTGCAGCGCCGAGATCAAGTTGTAGTGGCCGTCCTGGCTCTTGTCGTAGATCGGCGCCCGCCTCTGGACCACCTGGAGCAGTCCGGCCGAGTCGAAGATTTCGCCCGGCCGCGCCGATCGCCACACCTCCTCGGCGAGCGTCAGGGCGGCGCGGCCGTCGGCATCGGCGAGGTTGATCAGCATCTGCCGCGCTTCGTCGTCGAGCGGCAGGGCCCGCTCCTCAATGGCCTCGGCCCGGGCGAGGAGCTTGGCGAGAGCCGCGCCGTCGAGCGGGCGGAACACCAGCACGCGGGCGCGCGACAGGAGCGCCGCGTTCAGCTCGAAGGAGGGGTTCTCGGTCGTCGCCCCGACCAGCGTGACCGTCCCGTCCTCCATGACCGGCAGGAAGGAGTCCTGCTGGGCCCGGTTGAAGCGGTGGATTTCGTCCACGAAGAGGAGCGTGCCCTGCCCGGTCTGGCGCCGGCCGCGGGCGGTCTCGAAGACCTTCTTCAGGTCGGCCACGCCGGAAAAGACGGCGGATATCTGCTCGAAGTGGAGATCGGTCTCGCGCGCAAGCAGGCGGGCGACGGTGGTCTTGCCCGTTCCCGGCGGCCCCCAGAAGATCAGCGAGCCGAGCGAGCCGGTCGCCAGCATCCGCGACAGGGCGCCATCGGCGCCAAGGAGATGATCCTGGCCGACGACGTCCGCCAACCGCTCCGGCCGCAGCCGGTCGGCCAGCGGCCGTGGCGCCGCTTTCTCCAGCCCGGCCGCCTCGAACAGGTTAGCCATTCATCCTCCGCAGGTAACCGCAGGGAACCTATCACCGGTTCGCGATGGCGACAGGCTCAACCCCGCAGCACCGAGCGAATGACCTAGCCGTGGCGCTGGATCGTGAGTTGCCACACCCGCGAGGAGACCGCCGTGGCGGCGCGCAGGCGCCGGCTCGTATCGATGGGTGTGCCGTTAACGTCGACGACGACATCGCCGCGCTGGAAGCCTGCCTGCTCGGCAATCGACCCGGAAGCCACGTCGCTGACGATGACGCCCTTCGGATCGCCGACATACGACATCTCCTCGGCGACCGCCGGCGAGAGGTTGACCACCGTCAGGCCGGCGAGCGGTGAGTCTCCGGCGATGACCACGGGATCGCGTGGCGTCGTTTCGGGCGCGGCGACGAGCGCCAAGGACGTCGAGTATTCCTTGCCCTTGCGGAAGAAGATCAGCTTGACGGTGGTGCCAAGCCCCTTGGTCGCAAGCCGGTAGTTGAAACCCGGTGCATCATCGACCGCAACGCCGTCGATCGACTCGATCACGTCGCCGGGCTTCAATCCGGCGCGCGCACCCGGGCTGTCGGCGGCTACGTCGGCGACCAGCGCGCCGACCGGGCGGGCAAGGCCGAGCGACGCCGCGATCTCCGGCGTTACCGCCTGGAAGTTCGCCCCCACCCACGGCATGCGCACGGTGCCGCCGTTTTTGGCGGACGCAACCACGACCCGCACCATGTTCGAAGGAATGGCAAAGCCGATGCCGTTGGAGTCGCCGGTCTGCGAGTAGATCGCCGAATTGATCCCGACCAGGCGCCCGTTCATGTCGATGAGCGCCCCGCCCGAATTTCCCGGATTGATCGCGGCGTCGGTCTGGATGAAGAACTGGTAGTCCGACACGCCGACCTGGGTGCGGGCAAGCGCCGAGACGATGCCGCTGGTAACCGTCTGCCCGACGCCGAACGGATCGCCAATGGCCAGCACGAGATCGCCGACTTCGAGGCCATCGGAGTCGCCGAAGGCGAGATAGGGAAAGGGACCGGGCGCCCCCTTCAGCTTCAGCACGGCGAGATCGGTGCGCTCGTCCTTGAGGATCACCTCGCAGTCGAACTCGCGGCGGTCCGACAGGGCCACCTTGATCTGGTCGGCGTTGGCGATGACATGGTTGTTGGTGACGACGATGCCCGACGGATCGATGAAGACGCCGGATCCGAGCGAGCGCTGGACGCGCTGCTCCGGCGCGCCGAAATCCCCGCCGAAGAACCGCCGGAAGAAGGGATCGGCGAAAAACGGAGAGGCCGATTGCGCGACCACGCGCGAGGCATAGACGTTGACCACCGCCGGCGCGACCTGCTTGACGATAGGGGCGAACGAGTAGCGCACCGCTTGCTCGGACGGCGGCACGACGCGATCGTCGGCAAGCGCGCCGCCCGCGAGGAGAAGCAGGAAAGAGACGGACGGAACAAGCGCGCGAACGAGCCTGCGCATGGAAATTCCCCGGCTGGTCGACCTGAGGTGAAATCTACAGGAATTGCGGCGTCCGCGTGACCGCCAAGATGCCTCCCCCCTGCCCGCCACCAGATAGGCATTGGCCCGGTGCGCGGCTATCCTCCGGCCAACGAATAGAAGGGAAACGCCATGAACCTGACGGCTTCCGCCCGAAGCGCTGCGCGCCAGGCCCGGATGGACGCGACCATCGACCGCGCGATTGCCGAGAGGCGTATCGTCGGCACCGTGGTCCTGATCGCGGAAGACGGCCATATCGTCTACCGCCGCGCCGCCGGCCTCCTGGACCGCGAGGCGGGCGTGCCGATGCGAGAAGATGCGATCTTCCGCCTCGCATCGGTGACCAAGCCGCTGGTCGCCGCCACCGCCCTGGCGCTGGTCGACAACGAGAAGCTGGGGCTGGACGAAACCGTCGGCCGCTGGCTGCCGCACTTTCGTCCGAAGCTCGCGAACGGCCGGGAAGCCACCATCACCGTTCGCCACCTGCTTACCCATATGGCCGGATTCGGCTACCCCGGGATCGAGCCTGCCGACCCCTATCGCGCATCCAACATTGCCGCGGGGCTGGACCAGCCGGGCGTCGGAATGGACGAAGCGCTCCGCCGGCTGGCTGCCGTTCCCCTCTTCTTCGAACCGGGAACCGCCTGGCGCTATTCGATGGCCATCGATGTGCTCGGCGCGGTCGTGGCCGCGGCGAACCGGACGACTCTCGCCGAAGCCGTCGAGGAATATGTCACCGGGCCGCTCGGGATGAAGGACACGGCCTTTGAGGTGGTCGATCGCGGTCGTCTCGCGGTGCCCTACGCCGACGCGCGGCCTGAGCCGATGCTCATGCCGGACCCCTATACCGTACCGGCGACCGCGGCCAACGGCGCCGGCACCACCTTCTCGCCGTCGCGCATCTTCAACCCGGCGTCGTTCCAGTCCGGCGGCGCCGGGATGGCCGGCACCGCCGGCGACTTCCTGCATTTCATGGAAGCGATCCGGACCGGCGGCGGCCCCATCCTGAAGTCGGAAACCGTCGCGCTCGCCAGCCGCAGCCAGATCGGCGATCTCCCCCGCGAGGAGAAAGATGCCGGCTGGCGGTTCGGGTTCCTGTCGGCCGTCCTCGACGATCCGGCCGCGGCGGGGAAGCCGCAGGCCAAGGGCACCCTGCAATGGGGCGGCGCCTACGGGCACAACTGGTTCATCGACGGCGCGGCGCGTTTGTCGGTGGCGGAGTTCAGCAACACCGCATTCGAAGGCTGCAACGGCCCCTTCCGCGACGAGGTTGCCGCGGCGGTATACGGCTAAGCCGGCCGAGCGTGGCGAAGGAACTCGGCTGACCGCCCTGCGGTCCATTGGTGAGGCGCGGCGGGCGCCTACTGGTTGGCGGCGCCCAGTGCCTTCGTAATCAAGGCTTGCGTGCTCGTGCCGACGCCTTGCTGCCAAGTCCGCAACGTGCCCGTCAGCGCCTGCTTCTCGGCCGGAGCGAGGTCCGGTATCGCGCCCTGGAGCACGACGATCAGATTGTATTTCCCGTCGTCGCTGGCCTGATCGAAGAGACGCTGCGCAATCGGGACCACGCGCTTGTCGCCAAGGTCGTAAAGGAACTCGGACGCGTAGATGCGGATGGTCCGGTCCGGATCGCCGGCCGCCGCGGTGAGCAATTCCATCTGCGGGTCGGTGATGGTGGCGGCGACCGCCTTCCGCTGATCCTTGTGGTCCCGCAGGAATTCCGCGAGGGCGACGGAAACGCCCAGCCGAACACGATAGTTGTCCGGCAATTCCTGCAAATGCTGCGTCATGATCGGAACGGCGCTGGCGCCCAACTGGGTGAGCTGTTTCCGGGCGTCGCGGCGGACGATTGCCGATTCCGATTCGAGGTCGAGGAGAAGCTGCTTGATGTCGGGCTGGTCCTGCGCCAGCGCCGATGAGACGAGAAAGCCACCGTTCTTCGCAACCGGCGGAGGCGACGACTTGTCCTCGCACGGGCCGCTCTGCAGGGAATCGCCGAGGCCGAAGACCAGCCGCTGCGTCTTCGCGTCGAAACGCCATTGCACCGTCTTGCCGCTGCCGAGGAACTTGGCGATCTCGGACGGGGGAACGCATTCGAACGACACTTCGGTGGGATCGACCCGCGCGGGCGGCGCCGGCGGCAACGTGACGATCAGGCTCATTCTCTGGGTCTTGATCTCGCGGCCGATCACGACAAACTCGAAATACTTGCCATGGTCGGCGCCGGGCAATGCCTCATCGCCGAGGAGATCAAGCCGGGCGCCCTTGACGTCGCCGTCGATGCGCAGCCGGACGATATCGTCGCGGACGAGATAATCGACGACGAGCAGCAGCGCGATTGCAATCGTGGCAACGCCGGCGACGACAAAACCCTTGTAGCGCACCACCGCCGTGGAGCCGAACGCACCGAAGATGATGCCAAGCCCGCTGCAAATGACCAGCGACGAGAGCGTCGGCTCAACGAGATTGAAAGCCTGACAGAGCAGGCCAACGACGAGGAGCGCCGCGCCGACCATCAGCCCGGCGCGAAAGATCTGGTCCGTCCAGCGCGGATCCTGCGCCGGCATGTTGTCGGGCGGGGGAACCGGCGGGGGTTCCGGAGGATTGGCGCCGGCCGGCGCCGGATTGTCCAGGTTTGCCATGGATCGCCTCCCTGTCGATTTCCCCATTCTGGGTCGAACCGGTAGACAGTCGCTTTGGAAATCCTGTCCAATTCTACCATGTTGACGCGATAAAGCGGCAGGAAAATACGCCAGGTTGTGGATCACGTCCGGGGCCTTGCGGCCCGCAAACGAAAAAAGGCGGCCGAAGCCGCCTTTCCGTAGTCCGTTCGGGCAGGCCAGCCTAGGCGGCGGCTTCTGCAGGCTGGTTGCCGACCGTCTCGGCGTGACGGGCACGGTCCTCGGCGCCCTTGGCGTCCTTGTCGCGGTCGACAAATTCGATCACCGCGACCGCGGCGCTGTCGCCGTAGCGGAAGCCGGCCTTGAGCACGCGGGTGTAGCCGCCCGCCCTGCCCTTGTAGCGCGCGCCGACCGTCTCGAAGAGCTTCTTGACCGCCTCGAGATCGCGCATCTCGGAGATCGCCTGGCGGCGGGCATGCAGGTCGCCGCGCTTGGCCAGCGTCACCAGCTTCTCGACGATCGGACGCAGGTCCTTC
>JBBQGL010000104.1:0-15811 GCA_038323025.1 Hyphomicrobiales bacterium | reverse complement strand
CCCCGGACAGGGTGCCCGACCCGCGGTCGAGCGTCAGGTAGGACAGGCCGACATTATCCAGGAAGCCCAGCCGTTCGTTGATCTCCTTGAGAATACGGGCAGCGATCTCGCGCTGCTTAGCGGTCAGCTTGGGGGCCAGTGCCAGGAACCACTTCACCGCATCGCCGATCGAGAATTCGGTCGTCTGGCTGATGTTGAGGCCGGCGATCTTCACCGCCAGCGCCTCGGGCTTGAGGCGGGCGCCGCCGCAGGTCTCGCATTTGCTCTCGTGTTGGAAGCGCTCGAGCTCTTCGCGCACCCAGGAAGAATCGGTTTCCTTCCAGCGCCGGTCGAGATTGGGGATCACGCCCTCGAACGGCTTGGTGGTCTGGTACTGCCGGATGCCGTCGTCGTAGCGCATGGCAATTGATTCGCCGCCGCTGCCCTGGAGGATGACGTCGCGCACCTTCTTGGGCAGGTCGCGCCACGGCGTCGACATCTTGACCTTGAAGTGCTTGGCGATGCTGTCCAGCGTCTGCATGTAATACTGGCCCGACGAATCGGCCCACGGGGCGACCGCGCCCTCGGACAGTGACAGCCGATCGTCCGGCACCACCATCTCGGGATCGAAGAACATTTTTACGCCCAGCCCGTCGCAGGCCGGGCAGGCGCCCTGCGGCGCGTTGAAGGAGAAGAGGCGCGGCTCGATCTCCTCGATGGTGAAGCCGGAGACCGGACAGGCGAAGCGCGCCGAGAATACCGTGCGCTCGCCGGTATCGGCGTTCTCCGCGATAGCCAGGCCTTCGGCCAGGGTGAGCGCCGTCTCGATCGAATCGGCCAGGCGATTGCCAAGGTCCGGCCGCACGACGATGCGATCGACCACCACATCGAGGTCGTGCTTGTATTTCTTGTCGAGGGCCGGCGCCTCGGAGATTTCGTACAGCTTGCCGTCGATCTTGACCCGCTGGAAGCCTTTCTTCTGCAGCTCCTGCAGTTCCTTGCGGTACTCGCCCTTGCGGCCGCGCACGATGGGCGCCATCAGATAAAGTCTCGTGCCGTCGGCCATCGACTTGATGCGATCGACCATCTGAGACACGGTCTGGCTCTCGATCGGCAGGCCGGTCGCCGGCGAGTAGGGGACGCCGACCCGGGCGAACAGGAGCCGCATGTAGTCGTAGATCTCGGTGACCGTGCCGACGGTCGAGCGCGGGTTGCGCGAGGTGGTCTTCTGCTCGATGGAAATCGCCGGCGACAGCCCGTCGATCTGGTCGACGTCCGGCTTCTGCATCATCTCGAGGAACTGGCGGGCATAGGCGGACAGCGACTCGACATAGCGCCGCTGGCCCTCGGCATAGATCGTATCGAAGGCGAGCGACGACTTGCCCGAGCCGGACAGGCCGGTCAGCACCACCAGCTTGTCGCGCGGCAGGTCGAGGTCGATGTTCTTGAGGTTGTGCTCGCGCGCCCCGCGGATCGAGATGTACTTGCCCGGGGCGAGCTTCTTGTCGGCCATTTCAGCTTTTTCCGAGAGGGGACTGGCGGCTGCGGCCGCGCCCCAAATCTATGCTCTTGCCCCGCTTAAACAAGCCTCGGCTCCCGCCCATCCAGTGCTTTTCCGGTCTCCGAGGAACGAATCCGCGAGCCGCGGTGAGTGTCATCCGGTCGAGCGGGCAGCGCAAGAACAAAAAGGGAACTTTTGCCAGCGATCGGTCGCGGGAAATCGATCGCGGAGATCGTCGCCGCATCCGGGGTGAGCGACGGAACCGTGCGCACCCAGGTGAAGGCGATCCTGGGCAAGACCGGCCTTCACCGACAAGGGGACCTGATCGGCCTGTTGCGCGGCGTGTCGAGCATTTCATCGCTCTAGCGCGAAGGGGCAATGGCGGGGGGGCGGCCAGCGACGGCCGGCGGTTATCGCCAGGCCCTTTCGACGCGCATACACCGGATGGGGGATGCGTTCGATCTGTGGCCAACCAACAGTGCGCGGAAGCCAACCTTTCAAATACCAAGGAGCACCGCAATGAAGTCAGTTTTGCTACTCTGAAGGCCGTGACCTGAAGGGGCGATCGATGCGCGCGAGCCATAATGATGCTGCTGCTCTAGAGCGGTGGAACTCGATCCGACGTCCCCTGACTTGCGTCGTACTTCTTTTGTTAGTCGCCGGTATGTCGATCAACGTCTTTGCCGGCTCCGTAACGACGAACGGCGCCTCGCAGATCGAGGCGGCGGGAACCGCAGAGCTCGTGGATCGGCGACAACGGGCCATGCGCGAGGACGGTCAAATCATCAAGAGCCTCGGCGAACTCCCGCCGGAAGACAGCGCCGCGCAATTGGCGAAGCTCCTTCAGAACCTCGATGCATTGCCAACGCTTTTCCCCAAAGGATCCATCAGCGACAAATCAAACGCGCTGCCTGTGATCTGGCTGCAGTTCGACGAATTCACCGGTATCTTCGCCGAAGCCAAACTGACCGCCACGACGATGATGCAGGCGGCAAGGTCGGGCGACTCGGGCCTCTACGCCGATGCTTTTCTGGCGCTCAAGGCAACGTGTGGCGAGTGCCACCAGACCTACCGCGGTCAGTCACTGAACCCGTAGCTCCACCGAGGCCGAGGCGCGAATTGCTCGCGAAATCGGACGGGGTAAGTCGATCGCGGAAATTGTCGCGGCGTCGGGCGTGAGCGATGGGACGGTGCGCACGCAGGTGAAAGCCATTCTCGGCAAGACTGGCCTGCACCGTCAGGGAGACCTCATCGGCCTGCTGCGCGGAGTGTCGATTATTTCGCCACCAGAAATCGCGCCGTAGGGACGCCGCCAGCGGCTGTTTCAGAACCACCGGCGTTTTGGCGCACATACACCGAATGGGGGATGCGGGCAGTCCGGGCCCGTGGATTGATCTCCGAACAGGCTGAGCTTGTTTGGGGGATAGCGCCATGCACCGGACGAACGTGGGTAAATTCTTTCTCGCTTGTGTTGCTCTCCTGGGGCTTACACTGACCGCGCAGGCAGCCTGCCTGACCCTGGAGTCGGGAGGCGTCAGTTCATTCTGGGTCAATCACTGCAACACCCAAATCTGGGTGAATTGGACTGACACTGGATATTGCCGCAACTGGAGCTGCTCCGACAACATTCGGCCCCTTGGTCGCTCCTCCACCAATGCACAGGGACAAGTCCGCTGGTGTGAGTGGCAAGGGGGCGCTTCGGGGCGCGGTCCTTGCTAAGCATTCGCACTTGATACTGCTGCGCGGTGTGTTCAGTATTTGGCCCCGAAGGTCGATCGGTGGTGCCGCGCGCGACCGGCGCAGCTCCGGGGCACGGCTTTTTCGGCACGCATACCCCGCATGGGGCATGCAAATTGTCCAAGCCGGCGAATTGATCCTCGAGTAGGCTGCGTGAGGCATGGGGGAGCAGTCGATGATCCAGGACGAGGAACTGTTTTTCGCGCGCCGTTTGGGTTACGGCCTCAGAAAGGGCGAGACGACCGGCGGCCCGGTCCGCGACTGGGCGATCAAGCAGATCTCCGAAGTCCCGTCGCTCGACTTCTACGGACCGGACGGCAAGAGCATCCGGAGCCAGCTGCCTGACTACGCCGAGCCGGTCCCGGATTACGAAGAAGCTACCCGGCTGGTCGGCGTCTATTTCAACAAGGAGCACGAGATGGAACTCCTGGTCGGCAAAATGCCGGACCGGGAGAGGGATCAGAAACAGTTCGAGGAAGTCGACAAGCCGATGAAGTGGTATCCGGAGTGGCGCAACGCGCTGCTCCGGTCGCTGACCGCGGTGAATGGACCGAGCCCGGTATTCGAACGCTTCTGGGCGTTCTGGGTGAATCATTTCGCGGTGAAGGCCGAGCAGATGAGTGCCCTGTGGTACGGCCCGCACACGCGTCTTATCCGCTCCCACATGACTGGCAAATTCGCCGACATGCTTCGCGACGCGGAACTGCAGCCGGCGATGCTCTTCTACCTGGACAATTTCCTCTCGACCGGCCCGCATTCTCCGTCGGCCCTCAACAAATCCGGGGAAACGATCAACGAGAACCTGGCGCGCGAGCTTTTCGAACTCCACACGATGAGCCCGGAAGGCGGCTATACGCAGGCCGATGTGATCCAGGCCGCTTATGCGCTTACGGGCTGGTCGATCTACATGGGCAAGTTCGACGAGACGAAGCGGAAGGGCGTTCCCTTCGGCACCTATTGGGACTTTGACCGGCATGAGCCCGGGCCGCGGACGATCCTCGGCAAGAAGTACGGCACGAGCAACCGGGGCAGGGACCAGGCGCCGCAACTGATCGCCGATCTCGCCGTTCATCCCGCCACCGCGCAGTTCCTTTCGTGGAAACTGGTCCGGCACTTCGTCGCCGACGATCCACCGGCAGACAGCGTGGCGCGCGTCCGCGACGCCTGGATACAATCCGGCGGCGACCTCAAGACGATTCATACCGCGGTCATCGACGAGGTTATCGCCAAGGCGCCCGACAACGAAAAGTTCGCCACGCCGGAGAACTGGCTTCACCAGGTCCATCGAACGGCGGGGATTCCGATACCCCTCGGGCTGCCGAAATCGAACGCCGAATACACGATCAACCTTCTCTGCGAAGAGCTTGGTCAGGGCTACGCCGCGGCGCCGCAGCCGAACGGCTTTCCGACCTCAAGTCCGACTGGGTATCGAAGGAGCTTCTCGAACGGCGGGTGCGGTACGCTTTCCGCATTTCGACAAAAGTCGCTCCTCAAAATGTCGACTACCTGCGGGAGTTTGCGGTTCGGCTAGCCGGCAAAGACTCGCCTTTGGTTGCCGCAGTTCAGCAGGCCGATCCGATAAGTGCTGTTGCGACTATCTTGCTCGCCAGCCCCCAGTTCATGAGGATCTGACCGATGGCAAACAACCTCTTCAACTGCGAGGGCCGGGCGCTCCTCAGCCGCCGGTCCTTCCTCAAGGCTTCGGCTGTCCTCACCTTCGCGGCGCTGCCGGAACTTTCCTTCGCCAAATCGCTGACCGACACGCGGCTCTTCACAATTCTGCTGCGCGGCGGGCTCGATGGAATGCACGCCATGCCGCCGGTCGGCGACAGTGCTCTCGGCAGTCTGCGTAAGAACATCAATCCGGACGACACGCTGAAGCTCGACAAGTTCTTCGCGCTACATCCGGCATTCCCGACCGTGCACAGCATGTTCGAGAAGGGCGAGGCGCTGCTCGTCCATGGAACGTCGATCCCCTACACCGGCCGCTCTCATTTCGAAGGCCAGAACGTGATGGAATCCGGCGTCATGGCGCCCTACGCGTCGAAGACCGGCTGGATGGGGCGGGCGCTGGATGTGCTCGGCTACGATTCGGTTGCCATGTCGCTGCCGCTGCCCCTCATCCTCCGCGGCAAGGCAAAGCCGGACAACTATTATCCGAGCTGGCTCTATCCGGTTCCGCCGAATATCTACAATCAGGTGCTGCCTCTCTGGGCGGATGATTTGTCGCTTGCCTCGTACGGCAAGCAGGTAAGCGCCGAACTGATGGCGGGCCGTCAGCCGTTCCCCTCGATCCGTGCCGGCGACGCCAATTCTCTCGACAGTCTCGCGCGCAGTGCGGCAGAGCGCCTCAACAAGCCCGACGGTCCGCGGATGGCGGTGCTCGATCACGTCGGTTTCGACACCCATGCCAACGAGGGCCCGGAAAACTCGAGACATTTCACCGAGGTCGACAACGCTATCGCCGCGTTCCGGGCCGCAATTCATGACGACGTCTGGAAGAACACGCTCATCGTGACGGTGACGGAGTTCGGGCGCACGGCGGCCGAGAACGGCTCGCGCGGCACCGACCACGGCTATGGCACGGCGATCTTCGTCATGGGCGGCAAGCTGAAGAAGGGCGGCATCGTCGCGGACTGGCCGGGCCTCAAGAAGAAGAACCTCTTCGAGGAGCGCGATCTCATGGCGACGATCGACGCGCGCGAGTTGTATGGATCGCTGCTGTCCACAGTGCTGGAACTTGATCCGGAGCGCATCCGGAAGGACGTGCTCGAGTATCAGCCCAAGGGGAGATTCGACGCCTACCTGTAAGCGGTCGCCGTCATCTTGCCGTGTGGCCCCAGCAACGTCTGAACCAGACGAGAGGAATTGACTGCACCGAAATCGGGCCAGATAGCCGCGTTGGTTCACCAACACGGCTACACTGGCGCCGATGAAGAGGCCTCGCCCCACCGCCACACAACAGGTCCTCGGTCCGCGCGCCCTGAACCGGGCGCTGCTCGCCCGTCAATTGCTGCTCGAGCGCGCAGACATGCCGGCCGCGACCGCGGTCAGGCATCTCGTCGGCATGCAGGCACAGATCCCCACCGACCCGTATTTCGGGCTCTGGTCGCGGCTGCGGGACTTTCGGCCGGAAGCGCTGTCGCAGCTCATCGAGCAGCGGAAGGCCGTGCGCATCGTTGTGATGCGCGGCACGCTTCATCTGGTGATGGCGGACGATGCGCTTGAACTGCGGGCGCTGGTCCAGCCGGCGCTCACCCGCATCCTCGCTGCGAATCCACTGGGCAGGAATACGGAAGGCATAGCGCTGGACAGGCTGCTGGCGGCCGGGCGCGCCGCCGTGGCAACCGGGCCAATGACCCTGGCGGATTTGCGCGATGTGCTGGCGCGGCAATGGCCCCGGCACGATCCCGCCACGCTCGGCCGCCTGTTCCACTATCACACGCCGCTCGTCCAGGTTCCGCCGCGCGGCATCTGGGGGAAGGGCGGGGCTCCCCGGGTGGCTCTCGCCGAGGAGTGGCTCGGCCGGCCGGCGGTAACGCACCCGTCCGCTGAAGAGGCCGTGCTGCGCTACCTCGCCGCCTTCGGCCCGGCCAGCGTGATGGATGCGCAGGCCTGGGCAGGCATCACCCGGCTCGGATCGGTCTTCGAGGCCCTCCGGCCGAAGCTCATGGCATTTCAGGATGAAGCTGGCCGCGAGCTGTTCGACCTGCCTGATGCGCCGCGCCCGGATCCTGAAACGAAAGCGCCACCGCGCTTCCTGCCGGTCTACGACAATGCCACGCTCGGCTTCGCCGATCGCGACCGCATCGTGCGCCCGAACCTGAATCCGCCGCGGCCGCTACCCTCGAACGGCGGGGTCCGTTCGTTCCTGGTTGACGGATTCGTGGCGGGGTTCTGGAAGATCACCGAGGCGAAGGGCCGGGCCTCGCTCCTGCTCGAACCATTCGCACCGTTGACCAGGCGGGACCTGGCCGCCGTCGCCGCCGAAGGACTCCGGCTGCTGAAATTCGCTTCCCCTGAGGCGGAAAAGACGGAGGTGAAGCTCGGGCAAGCCTATTAGCTCCGCGGCCGAGAATGTCTCCGCGGCAGACTGCTGGCCTCCGTCACGGGTCCGGTCTAAGAAACCCGCATGCCTCACTTCATCTGCAAGCAGTGCGGGACGCAATACGCGGAAACGGCGGCACCGCCGGCGCGATGCGCAATCTGCGAGGACGACCGGCAATACGTCCGCTGGTCGGGTCAGGACTGGACCACGCTCGATGAACTCCGCCGCTCCCACACGTTGAAGATCGCGGACGAGGGGGAGGGCATCACCGGTTTTGGCGCCGAGCCGGCCTTCGCCATCAACCAGCGGGCGCTTCTCCTGCAGTCGCCGTCAGGCAACGTGCTCTGGGACTGTGTCGCCCTGCTGACCGACGACGCCGTCGCTGCGATCCGGAAGCGCGGCGGTCTCACGGCCATCGCCATTTCGCACCCGCACTACTACTCGAGCATGGTCGAATGGAGCGCGGCCTTCGACGGCGTTCCTATCCACATCCATGCCGACGACCGGCAATGGGTCATGCGGCCCGACCCGGCGATCAACCATTGGACCGGCGAGACGCTCACGCTCAACCGGGAAATGACCCTGGTTCGCTGCGGCGGGCATTTTCCGGGCGGGACCGTGCTCCATTGGAAAGGGGCGCCCGGCGGCAAGGACGTGCTCATGTCCGGCGACATCGTGCAGGTGGTCAGCGATCGCCGCTACGTCAGCTTCATGTACAGCTTCCCCAACCTGGTGCCGCTCAACGCGACGGCGGTGAAGCGCATCGCCGCCGCGCTTTCGCCTTATGCCTTCGACAGCATCTACGGGGCGTGGTGGGATCTGGTGGTGCGCGGCGGCGCCCGGCGCTGCTTCGATCTGTCGGTGGAGCGCTATCTGCGGGCGATCGCGGATTGACCCGAGGTCGCTTCGGGCCATTCCATGTTCCGCGAATGCGAGGAGTGGATTCAATGGCGAGGAGGGGTTCGATGGTCGGCAAGCGTTCGATTCTGGCCGGGACGGCCGTGCTGCTACTATCCGGGGCGGCGATGGCCGACGAATGCCCGGTCGTGATGAAATCGTTCCTGGCGGTGCAGGCTCTGCCGGGCTTCCATCAGAAGATCACCCTCACCCCTGAGGGCAAGCCGCCGACCGAGATGGAGATGATCACCCTCGGCGACGCCGTCTACATGAAGTTCGGCGACAAGCCCTGGCGCAAACAGGCGGTAACCGCTGCCGCGCGGAAGGAAATGACGACGACCATGATGAAGACGATGGCGCCGACCGATTGCACGATCGTCGGCAGCGAGACGATCGACGGGGTGCCGACCACGATCTATTCGTTCCAGCAGCCCAACGCGATGAAGCCCGGTGTGATGGTCGACATCAAGATGTGGATCGCGCAGAGCGACGGACTGCCGCGAAAGTCCCTGAGCAAGATCAGCGCGACGACCTTTTCGTACGACAACCTCGCCGCGCCCATTCCATAGCCGGGTCCGGGGGACATAACCGGCCGCCACATTGAAAGCTGGGAACAAAGAAAGAACGAATACGCCTTTCCCATCAGGTATTTGAGCATTAACCCGGTTGCGGTTAGCATAACGGTTTGGGCGCGGAACGTGTGTGCGTGAGCGGCGTTCGGGTAAGTTACCGGTGTATTGCGTAACGAGGAGATGGTCATGGCCGCGCGGGCATATTGGCAGGGCAACATCCGGCTGGCGCTGGTTTCCATCCCGGTGCAGGTGTTCTCGGCGACAAAAAGCGCCGCGCGCATCGCCTTCAACCAGATCCACAAGCCAAGCGGCAAGCGCATCCGCTACGAGAAGGTCGTGCCCGGCATCGGCGCGGTCGAGGCCGACGACATCGTCAAGGGCTACGAGGTGGAGAAGGGCAAGTACGTCCTGCTCACCGACGAGGAGATCGACGACGTCAAGCTCGAGGCAAAGCGCACGATCGATCTGGTCCAGTTCGTCGACGCCGACGAGATCGAGGACATCTATTTTGACAAGCCGTTCTTCGTCTCGCCGGAAGAGGGCGACGAGACCGGCGCCGAAGCCTACGTCGTGCTGCGCGACGCCCTGAAGGAGACCGGCAAGGTCGGCCTTGGCCAGGTCGTGGTGCGGGGAAAAAGCAACATCGTCGCGGTGAAGCCCTACGGCAAGGGAATCTCGCTGCAGACGCTGCGCTATGCCGACGAAGTGCAGAAGGCCGACCAGTATTTCTCCGAGGTGCCGGAATCGAAGCCCGACCAGGAACTCGTCGAGCTGGCCGAGGAGCTGATCAAGCGGAAGGCGAAGAAATTCGACCCGAAGGCGTTCAAGGACACGTACGAGGACGCGCTGAAGGAACTGATCGATGCCAAGATCGAGCATCGCGCGCCCGAGGCGATCGAGGAGCCGCAGCTCGGCGCCAAGGTCATCGACCTGATGGAAGCGCTGAAGCGGAGCGTTTCGTCGCGCGCCGGCAACGACAGCGGCAAGGGCGAGAAGGGCGTTTCGGCGCCGACCAAGCTGCCCACCAAGGTCGCCGCGGCGAAGACCGCCGCGCCGGCGAAGAAATCCGCCCGCGCCAAGGCCGCCAAGGCCAAGACCGGCACGAAGCGCAGCCGCGCGGCCTAGTCTCCTGCTTACTGGTTCGGGCGCGCCTCACGGCCGCGCGGCCGCTTATGCCGGTCGCTGACCCCGCAAACGAACGGAACGCATCGTCGCCGTTGGCGTTTCGTGTCGTCCAACGTAACGTTGCCCGATGGCCGACAGTCTTACCCGATACCGCTCCAAGCGTGATTTCACCAGGACCGCTGAGCCGAGCGGCGAACAGGCGCGCCGCAAGGCCGGCGGCCACCGTTACCTCATCCAGAAGCACGCCGCGACGCGCCTGCACTACGACCTCCGCCTGGAGCACAATGGCGTCCTCCTCTCCTGGGCGGTGACCCGCGGCCCGAGCTTCGATCCGAAGGACAAGCGTCTGGCCGTCCATGTCGAGGACCATCCGCTCGACTACGGCGACTTCGAGGGCACCATTCCCAAAGGCAATTATGGCGGCGGCACCGTCATGCTCTGGGACGAGGGTACCTGGGAGCCGGTCGGCGACGTCGACGCCGGCCTCGCCAAGGGCGACCTCAAGTTCATCCTTCACGGCGAGCGGTTGAAGGGCAAATGGGTCCTCGTCCACATCAAGAACAACCGCGACCCCAAATCCAGGGCCGACAACTGGTTGCTGATCAAGGAGAAGGATCAGTACGCCGAGACCGAGACGAAGCCGATCATCGAGCGCGCGCTGACCAGCGTGCGCTCCGGCCGCACCATGGAAGAGATCGCTACCGGCAATGTCGAATGGACGCGGAGCGGGGTTCACATCAGGCCGGCTGGAGACGATCCGAAGCCGGCGAAGGAAAGGAACAAGCCGGCTAATGAAGTCCGCATGCCGGGCTTCGTGGCGCCGCAACTGGCGACGCTTGCCGACGCGGCGCCCTCGGGAAATGGCTGGCTGCACGAGATAAAATACGACGGCTATCGAACCCTCGCGGCGATCGGCGGCGGCAAGGTGAAGATCTATACACGGAAGGGACTGGACTGGACCGATCGCTTTGCCAGTCTGGTGCGGCCCCTGGCCGACCTGCCGTGCAGCTCCGCTCTGATCGATGGCGAGACCGCGGTCGGCGACAGGGAAGGGCGGACGAATTTCGGCGCCCTGCAGGTGGCCCTCGGCGACGGCGGCAAGGCGATCGACTACTACCTCTTCGACCTGCTGTTTCTCGACGGCGAGGACCTGCGGAAGAAACCGTTGGTCGAGCGCAAGGCCCGCCTGGCGGAGCTGCTCAAGGACCAGCCGCGCAGCGGGCCGCTCTTCTATTCGGATCATGTCGTGGGGCATGGCGACGAGATGTTCAGGAACGCCGCCGAGCTGAAGCTCGAAGGGATCGTCTCCAAGCGCGTCGACGCTCCCTATCGCTCGCAGAGGACCAGCACCTGGCTGAAGATCAAGACCGCGATGGGCCAGGAATTCGTCATCGTCGGCTGGCGGCCTTCGGACGTCGCCAAGCGGCCGTTCTCGTCGCTGCTCCTCGGCGTGCGCGAGGGCGAGCGCCTGACGTATGCCGGCCGCGTCGGCAGCGGCTTCGGCGAGCGCGAACTGGATGAGCTGTGGCCCGAGTTGAAGAAGCGGGCAGTGAAGACCGCGCCGGTCGAGGACCTGCCGCGCGACATCCGGCGCGACGCCCATTTCGTCAAGCCGGAACTGATCGCCGAGATCGGCTTCCGCGGCTGGACCACCGACAACGTCGTCCGCCAGGCGGCCTACAAGGGATTGCGCAAGGACAAGCGCGCCGCCGAGGTGGTGGCCGAGGTGCCGGTCGAAACGCGGAAGGTCGCGCCCCGGGGCAAGACCGCACAGCAGGCGGCGACCGCCAAAGCAGAAGCGGGCGCCACCAAGGCGCCGCATGACGCCGGGGCCAAGGCGGTTCGCCCCGGGCTGACGGTGGTCGATTCGGACCGCGATACCGGGACGACGGAAATCGAGGGCGTGCGGGTGACCCATCCCGATCGCGTGCTCTTCCCCGGCATCAACGTCACCAAGCGCACGCTCATCGAGTACTATGTCTCGATCGCCGACCGGATCCTGCCGCACGTGGTCGAGCGGCCGCTCAGCATCGTGCGCTGCCCCGATGGCGCCGGCGGCGACTGCTTCTTCCAGAAGCACGCCTCGGCGGGTTTCCCGAAGGCGTTCAAGCCGGTGAAGATCAGGGAGAAGCGCGGCAGCGACACCTATCTCTATATCGAGGACGTGGGGGGCCTGGTCGCCGCGGTGCAGATCGGCGTCCTCGAACTGCACATCTGGGGTTCGCATGTCGCGACGCTCGAGCAGCCCGACCGGATTGTCTTCGACTTCGACCCCGACGAGACCCTCGACTTCGGCGCGGTGAAGTCCGCCGCAACCGAAATGCGCGAGCGGTTGACGGCCCTTGGGCTGACCAGCTTTGCCATGGCGAGCGGCGGCAAGGGCCTGCACGTTGTCGTGCCGTTGACGCCGCGCCACGACTGGGACGACGTAAAAGGCTTCGCCGAGGCGATGGCCCGCGTGATGGCCGCCGAGCATCCCGAGCGCTACCTCGCCGAGATGTCCAAGGACCGGCGGAAGGGGCGCATCTTCATCGACTATCTCCGCAACGGCCGCGGGGCGACCGCGATCGCGCCGTTCTCCAGCCGGGCACGGAAAGGCGCGCCGCTCGCCTGGCCGGTCGCCTGGCCGGCATTGCCCAAGCTTGCCGATGCCCATCCGGTGACCGTAGAGACGGCCACCGCGGCGCTGAAGCGCGAGAAGAAGGACCCATGGGCGGGCTATTTCGAGGTCGATCAGGTCCTGCCGCTGGAAAAGCTGCGCGGGAAGTAGCCTGCCCGGAAAGATTGCCGGGGCCTTGATCTCTCCTGAACTAGAACATATAGTGAACAAGCGCGGCTTGCCTCGGCTGTGGATATCGGCCGGTTTCTGCCCGGCGGGTCCGGCAAGAGGATAAGGTCGCGTCTTCGCGGGTGAGATCGGAAAGGTCAGAAAATGGCAGGCAGCGTCAACAAGGTGATCCTCGTCGGCAACCTCGGGCGCGACCCGGAAGTGCGCCGGCTGAACAACGGCTCGTCGGTGGTGAACCTCCGCGTGGCCACCTCGGAATCGTGGCGCGACAAGACCTCGGGCGAGCGCCAGGAACGCACCGAGTGGCACAATGTCGTCATCTACAACGAGAACCTCGGCAAGGTGGCGGAGCAATACCTGAAGAAGGGCTCCAAGGTTTATGTCGAAGGTCAGCTGCAGACGCGGAAGTGGCAGGACCAGAGCGGAGCCGACAAGTACACCACCGAGGTGGTGCTGCAGCGCTTTCGTGGCGAGCTGACGCTGCTCGACCGGGCAGGCGACAATGTCGGCGCCGACCCGGGCGGCGATTTCGGCAGGTCCTCGCCGATGGAAGGCGGTGGTGGCGGCCGGCCTGCGGGTGGCGGCGGACGTGCGCCGGCTCCGGCGGGCCGCGGCGGATCGCTCGCCGAGGAACTGGACGACGAGATCCCGTTCTAGGGATCGCCCTGATCTTCGATCTCCGGCGGGCGCGGCCAACGCGCCTGTCGGTCAGTGACTGGGGCATCGGCTGGCCCAGGTCACGACGGCTCCCCGTTCAGGAACGCGCGATGGCCATCACGCCGTCGGCGACGAACTGCACGGCGAGCGCGGCGAGGATCACGCCGAGGAGCCGGCTGACCACGATGCGCCCGGTATCTCCCAGGGCATGTTCGATCCGGCCGGACAGGATGAAGACCGCAAAGCACACCCCGATCAGCGCGATGATGACCAGCATCAGCTCGAAGAGCTGAGCCAGGCCACTTGCCTGCGAAGCGAGCAGGATAGTCGCCGAGATCGCGCCCGGGCCGGACGTGAGCGGGATGGCGAGCGGAAATATGGCGAGCCGGTGCAGGTCCTCGCCATTGGCCTTTTCGGCGGCAACCGACTTCCGCTCGCTGCGCCGCTCGAACACCATCTCGAACGCGATGGCGAAAAGGAGGAGGCCGCCGGCGATGCGGAAGGCGGCGAGCGAAATGCCGAGGAAGTTGAGGAGTGCGTTGCCGGCAATGGCAAAGGCGATGAGGACGAGGGCCGCGGTAACGCTTGCCCGCACGGCGACCTGGCGGCGCGCCACCGGCCCCGAGCCGGCGGTGAGCACGATGAACATGGGAGCGAGGCCGAGCGGGTCGATCGTCACGAACAGCGTGACGAGGGCGTGGAGGAGATAGTCGGCCATCCTTCATTCTCCCACGAGGGCGGGGCCGGACGCCAGCGGCTCCCCGGAAGCACTGCGATCGTCTAGGAATGAGGCCAACGGGTGGGAGGAAGCGGACGTGGAAATCGGAATCTACACCTTTGCCGACATCACGCCCGATCCGCACACCGGCAAGGCGGTGAGCACCGAACAGCGCTTCGCCGAGATCGTTGCCGCGGCCAGGCTCGCCGACGCGGTAGGACTGGACGTGTTCGGCCTCGGCGAGCACCACCGCGCCGACATCGCCATCGCTTCGCCAGCGGTCGTCACGGCGGCCATCGCGACCGTCACCAGCCGCATCCGCCTGACCAGCGCCGTGACCATCCTCTCGACCCTCGATCCTGTCCGCGTCTTCCAGGACTTCGCCACCGTCGACCTCCTTTCCGGCGGGCGGGCGGAGATCATCGCCGGGCGCGGCGCGTTCCTCGAGTCGTTCCCGCTCTTCGGCTACGCGCTCGCCGACTACGACGCGCTCTTCTCGGAGAAGCTCGACCTGCTCTTGAAGCTGAACGCTTCGGAACGCGTGACCTGGGAGGGGCGCTTCCGGCCGCCACTCGATAACGCCGAGATATCGCCGCGCCCGGTGCAGAAGGAGCTGCCGGTCTGGCTCGGCGTCGGCGGCAACCCGGAGAGCGCGCTCCGCGCCGGGGTGCTCGGCCTGCCCATGATCCTCGCCAACATCTCGAAGCCGCCGGCGACCTTCGCCGACCAGTTCGGCGCCTACCGCAAGGCCGGCCTCGATGCCGGCCACGATCCCGCAAGGCTGACGTCGGGCGTGGCAACCCACCTGCATGTCCACGAGGATGCCGGGACGGCGCGCGACGGATTCTATCCGTACTACTCGGCCTATTTCAGCCATCACGCGCCGAAGACCAGTTACCTTGCGGCGGTGCCGCGCGAGGAATACGACAGGCGGATCGCGCCGGCCGGGCCGGTCTTCGTCGGCAGCCCGCAGCAGATCGTCGACAAGATCGGCTACGAGAAAGAACTGTTCGGCCACCAGCGTTTTCTGGGCCAGGTGGATATCGGCGGCCTGCCTTACGCGGAAGTCGCCCGCGTCATCGAACTGCTCGGCAACAAGGTCCTGCCGGCCGTGCGCGGGCTCTGACGCGCCGGAAAACTAGTGGACGACCGGCGGCAGGGTCGACCAGCCGTTCCAGACGATCTCGATGCCGATGCAGAGCAGGATGAAGGCTGAGAGGCGGACGAATACGCTCGTGCCGCCTTCGCCGAGCACCGACACGGTCCGCTCGGCGAAGCGGTAACAGAGGTAGATGGTGAGCGCGATGGCCGCGAGGCCGAGCACCGCGCCGGCTGCGGTGGTGACATTGACGAAGCCGGAAGCGTCGTGCTGCGGCCGCTGGCTGCCCACGGTGATCGCCACCGCGATCGACCCGGGCCCGACAGTGAGCGGCATGGTGAGCGGATAGAACGCCTCGGCGTGGCCGAACGGACGGGTAGCGCTTTCCGCCGGTACCGCATCGGCGTCGTCGCCGGAATGGAGGAGGCGCCAAGCGAAGGCGCTGACCACGAGGCCGCCGGCGATGCGCACGATCGGGAGGGTAATCCCGAAGAACTCGAGCACATAGGAGCCGACGAAGAGCGAGCCGAGCAGCAGGAGGAAGCCGTTGATGGCGACCCGGCGCGCGATCGGCTCGCGATCCTTGACGCCGCGCTGGCGGGTCAGCCCGAGGAAGATCGGCGCGCCGCCGATCGGGTTCACGATCGGGAAGAGCCCGGCATAGACCAGCAGGAACGAACTGATGAATTC
>JBBQGL010000103.1:0-15830 GCA_038323025.1 Hyphomicrobiales bacterium | reverse complement strand
AAGCGCAGGAGGAGTTGGAAGACGGCGGCGATCACCAGAAAGATGATGACCGGGCGAACACCCGACGCGATCTCGGTATAGGCGTCGGTTGGAAAAGACACCGGCTGGCCCTTGGTGAACCAGTTGGATACGCCGCGCGCGCTGACCATCATCCCGAGCGTCGCGATGAACGGGGGGATTTTGGTGTAGGCAATCAGGGCACCATTGATCAGCCCGGCCAGCAGCCCGCATGCGAGGCCGACGGCAATCGGCACGATCACCGGCAGGTCCACCCAGCCCTGATGGATGAAGACCGCGCGCGCGTAGGTGCTCACCTGCGCGAAGCTCATCGTGATGATCGCCGTCGCGCTGACCACCGAGCCCGAGCTCAAATCTATGCCGCCGGTGATGATCACCTGGGTCACGCCCACCGCGACAATGCCGACGATCGAGACCTGCAGAATCATGATCTGCAGCCGCGCCGGGTTGAGCAGAAAACTCTGATGCTGCAGCGCCCAGCCCAGAACCTCGAAGATCAGGGCGATGATGACCAGCGCGGCGAAGATGTTGACCTCCGCCGGCCATGGCCGGCGATGGGTCGTCCCGGTGGCATGATCGTTGGCTGTTGTCGCCTTCGCCATCGTAGTCTTGCGCTTCCCCTTGCCGGCTGACCCTGCGCTGTCGGCTGCGGCCAGGCGCAAGAGGTACGTTCGGCGCGCGATTTCAGACGCATTTCGCTCGGGTGCTAGAGGTGCACGGCCCCCAACGGAACAGGCGGCGCGAGTCTCGCGCCGCCTCGCTGGTTCAGCCTCAAGCCCCTAGTTCTTGGACAGGAAATCCTTGACGTTGTCGGGAGTCACCAGCTTGAACGGCACCCAGACCGCCTTGTCCATCTTCTGGCCCTTCGCCAGAGCCAACGCGGTGTCCACAGCTCCCTTGCCCTGTCCGGCCGCATCCTGGAAGACCGTGACCTTGAGGTCGCCGGCCTGCATCGAAGCCAGCGCTTCCTGCGTTGCATCGACTCCGCCGATGATGACCTTCTTGGTGTCAACACCAGCGGCCTTCATCGCCTGAAGGGCGCCAAGAGCCATCTCGTCGTTGTTGGAGATCACGGCATCATAGGCGGTGCCGGCCGTCAGCCAGTTCGCCATCAGGTTCTGCGCCTGGTCGCGCTGCCAGCCCGCCGTCTGCAGGTCGATGATCTTGATAAAATTGCAGTCGGGCGTGGCGATCACGTCCTTGACGTCCTGGGTGCGCTGCTGCGCCGCCTGATTGTTGAGCTGCCCCTCCATGACAAAGACGTTGGCGCCGCTGCCCTTGCCGGCGTCCTTGAGGAGCTTGCAGATCTGCTTGGTCTCGAGCGTGCCCGAGTCCTTTTCGTTCGATCCCACGAACGCCTCGTTCGCCGGCAAGGAGTCGAGATTGGTCGGCTGCCGGTTGACGTAGACCAGCGGGATGTTGGCTGCGGCGGCAAGCTTGGTGATCGCCGTTGTCGAGTCGGTGTCCACCGGATTGACGATGATGGCATCGACCTTCGAGGCGATGAAGTTCTGGACCTGGCTTAGCTGGGTGTTGACGTCGTTATTGCCGTCCTCGATCTGCACGGTCGTGCCCGGCAGGGTCTTGGCGTAGGCATCGATGCCGTTACGCAGCACCGTCAGGAAGTTATCGTTGAACTGGGCCATGGTGACGCCAATGTTGGCGGCATGCGCGGACCCGGTCATCAACGCGGCTGCAAAGGCAGCCGCCAGGATCTTTTTCACGCTGGTTCCTCCACTTTTTTGGGTGTCCGGCAGCACCCTTCTTGTTGGCCAGAAGCCTCCCCACTTCGGGAGACCCTTGCACTCGAACGGCCGCTCGCGTTGGTGACCGTTCGAAGCGCCGATGCTTCAAGTATTCCAGCCCCCCCAAAGCAGTCTACGCCTTTTTGGACTGAGTGTTTGGCGAAAAAGGCCGCAGGAACAGACCCGGTTCGCTGCGGCAGGCGCTCCTTTCCCCCTCCCGTTGCTTCCGGCGGTTCGAGCCCCGCCTCAGGCCGCCGGCTGTGCTCCCAGGCTCCGGCAGGTCACGCCGGCCTTAGTCGGAGCAGCGCCATGAGCGCGCCGCCGGCGAGCAGGCCCCAGAAGGCGGCGCCGATGCCGAGGATCGAGATGCCCGAGGCGGTGGTGACGAACGTGACCATGGCCGGCAGGCGGTCGTCGTCGCGGGCGAGCGCGGTGGTCAGCGCCTGCCCGAGGGTGCCGAGAAGTGCCAGGCCCGCCACCGCCTCGATGAGCAGCGGCGGCGATGCGGCGATGAAGGCCGCGGCCAGACTGGCGCTGAACGCAAGCAGAACGTAGCTCGCCCCGCAGGCGACCGATGCGATCCAGCGCCGGCCGGGATCGGGGTGGGCTTCCGGCCCGGCACAAAGCGCCGCCGTGATCGCCGCAAGGTTCAGCGAATGCCCGCCGAGGAGCGCCGTGACGACACTGGCGAGGCCGGTCGAGACAAAGACCGTGCGCAGGTCAGCCCGGTAGCCATTGGCCGAGAGCACCGCGAGGCCGGGCAGGTTCTGCGACGCCATGGTCACGATGAAGAGCGGCACGCCGATGCCGATCGCGGCGTTGAACGTGAAGGCCGGCATGACAAGGACCGGATCCGGCCAGGCCCCGGCGAGCGCGCCCGGCGGCATCGCCGTCGTCAGCCCGACGATCACCGCGGTTACCACGACCGCGATCGGCACCGCGTAGCGGCGGACGAACCTCAGCGCCAGCGCCCAAGCAACCACGATGGGCAAGGCGAGCGCCGGCATCGCGGCGACCGCGTGGACCGGGGCCAGGCATAACTCCAGCAACACGCCGCCAAGCATGGCGCTGGCAAGCGGCAGTGGGATCATCGCCACCGCGCGCCCGAAGGGTCGCCAGACGCCCGCCGCCACGATCAGGACGGCCGTCACGAGATAGGCGCCGACGACGGCTTCGTAGCCGCCGGCGACCGCGCCGGTGGCGACCAGCAATGCCGAGCCGGGGGTTGACCAGGCGATGGTGATCGGCACGCGCGAGCGGAGGCTGAGGGCTATCGCAAGCAGGCCCATGACCAGCGAGATGGCGAACAGGCCCGACGCCGCCTGCCGGCCGGTGGCGCCGACCGCGACGAACCCGGCGAGCACGACGGTGAACGTGCTGCCGAAGCCGACGAAGGCGGAGAGAACGCCCGCCGAAATCGGCAAGAGCGCGGAGGCGCGCTGCCCGGCGGAAGGCTGAGGAGAAAGGTCGGCCATGCAGAACCCGGGCCTTCAGAGAACGGGAGCCTACCGGATGGACTGCCCCGGCGGCAGAGCGTCTAGCACGCCGTCTCCCGCCTCGTTAGCCCGCCGTTGAGATTGTCGCGGCAGTATCGGGCTCACCGACTGCGGACGCGACTGGACAATGGAAGTGCCGGAAACCCGATCGATCTTCAGCGCCCTCCCGGCAACGCGGTTCCGCGGGATGTCGCGGCTCGCGGCCCTCGTCGTCGCGGCGGCCGCCCTGCTCGCCGCGCTCGCTCTCGTGCTGGTGGCGAACCGCTATTCCATGTCGGCCGGGGCGGCGTCTGCCGGGCAAGGCGACCTGACGATGTACGCGTCGATCGCCGACCTGATGCGGCAGGGACAGAGCTACTACGCCGCGGCGCATGAAGCGCTGCTGCAAGGCGCCTACGGCACCCGCTCGGTGTTCAACTGGCGGCTCCCCACCCTCGCCACGCTCGAGAGTCTCCTGCCCTCGGAGGTCTGGGCGGCATGGCTGCTGCGGCTGGCGGCGCTCGGCGCGGGCCTCCTCGCCCTGCTGATGGTCTACCGCTCGGCCGGGCGGACAGCGGCCGCGCTCCTCATCCCGGCGCTCACCCTGAACCTGATCTCCTCCGCCCTGCCGGGGGCCGCGTTCTTCGCCGATACCGTCGCCGGCGTGCTCATCCTCGTCTCCGCTTCCGCCTACGGGCTTAAGCGGCCCGCCCTCGGCTTCGCCGCTGCCCTGCTGGCGCTGACGGTTCGCGAGCTTGCCGCGCCCTATGTCGTGATCTGCGTCCTCGTCGCCTGGCGCGAGCGCCGCCCGGCGGAGCTTTGGGCGTGGCTCGCCGGCCTCGCCGCCTTCGGCGCCTACTTCGCCTGGCACTATTCGATGGTCCAGGCGCAACTCGGACCCGGCGACGTCGCCTACCCGGAGGGCTGGCTCCAGTTCGGCGGCCCGGGTTTCATGCTGACGACCGCCCGGTTCAACGGCATGCTGCTCGCCGCCCCGCTCTGGGTGACGGCGATCCTCCTGATGTGCTGCCTGCTCGGGCTTGCCGGATGGCGCGGTTCCAGCGGCGCGCGGATCGGATTGACGGTGGCCGCCTACGTCGCCCTCTTCACCCTCGCCGGCAAGCCGTTCGACTATTACTGGGGCGCGCTCTACACGCCGCTGATGATGCTCGGGCTGCCCTTCCTTCCCGCCGCCTTCCGCGACCTCGCCGCCAGCCTCGGCCTTCGGCAGGCGCGACAAGACACGGCGCCTGCCGCTTCGATCCGGGCAGTCTAGCGGCCGAGCGTCTCCTTCACCGCGATGGCGAGCTGCTTCAGCGAGAACGGCTTCGGCAGGAAGTGGAAGGTCTCGCCCTCCGGCAGGTTCTTGCGGAAGGCGTCCTCGGCATAGCCAGAGATGAAGATGATCTTCAGGTCGGGCCGGGTCTTGCGCAATTCGCGGAGCAGCGACGGTCCGTCGAGCTCCGGCATGACCACGTCGGAGACGACCAGGTCGACCTTGCCGCCCGCCTCCTTCATCACCTCGAGCGCGTCGATGCCGGACGCCGCCTCGTAGACCTTGTAGCCGCGCGAGGCGAGCGCCCGCGCCGCAAACGCGCGCACCGCCTCCTCGTCCTCGACGAGAAGAATGGTGGCGGTGCCGGTGAGGTCGGCGATCTCGACCGCGGCCTCGACCGCGGCGGCAGGCTTCTCGCCTTCCGCCGGGATGTAGCGCGGCATGAAGATGCGGAAGGTGGTGCCCTTGCCGAGCTCGCTCGTGAAGAAGACGTGCCCGCCGGTCTGCTTGACGATGCCATACACCGTGGAGAGGCCGAGGCCGGTCCCCTTACCGACCTCCTTGGTCGAGAAGAACGGCTCGAAGATCTTGCCCTGCACTTCGACCGTCATTCCGGTGCCGGTGTCCTCGACTTCGATCAGCACGTAATCGGCGAGCGGCAGCGGCTGATAGGCGAAGGTCGAGACCTCCGCCGCCCGCAGGTTGCGCGTGCGGATGGTCATGGTACCGCCGCCGGGCATGGCGTCGCGGCCATTGACGGCGAGGTTCACGATCACCGTCTCGAACTGGTTGAGGTCCGCCTTGATCGGCCAGAGGTCGCGGCCATGGACCATGCTGAGCTTGACGCTTTCGCCGAGGAGCCGGGTGAGCAGGATCGAGAGGTCGGAGAGCACCTCGCCGAGGGTAAGGACCTGGGGGCGCAGCGTCTGCCGGCGCGAGAACGCGAGGAGCTGGCGGACGAGGCCTGCCGCCCGGTTGGCGTTCTGCTTGATGTTCATGATGTCCTGGAAGGACGGATCGCTCGGCCGGTGGTTGGCGAGCAGCAGGTCGGAGAAGCCGATGATGGCGGTGAGCACGTTGTTGAAATCGTGCGCGACGCCGCCGGCGAGCTGGCCGACCGCCTGCATCTTCTGGCTCTGGGCGAACTGCTGTTCGAGCGCGCGCTGCTCGGTGATGTCGATGGCGTTGACCATCGCCGCCTCGTCCTCGCCGCCGCCATCCTCGACCGGGTTGATGTAGAAACGCGCGCTGCGGTTGCTCTTGCCGGCGATGGTGGCGTCGATGGCGCCGATCTCGCTGGCGCCCTCGGCGGCGGCGGCGATCGCCTTCTCGATCTTCTCGCGGTCGCTTTCGCCGACGAGGTCGACCAGCCGACGCTGCCCGGCCATGGTCTCGCCCTTGGCGAAGCCGAAGAGGCGGAGGAAGGGAGCGTTGGTCCGCCCGATGCGGCCGCGCTTGTCGATGGCCGCGATGGCGATTGGCGTATTGTTGAAGAAGCGGGTGAAGCGCACTTCGGCGGCGCGCAGCGCCTCGGAAACGTCCTCGCCGGGACTGCGGTTGAGGACGATGGTGCGGGTGGCGCCGGGGGCGCCGTCGGCCGCGATCGGCACGCGGTGGAGAAGCCGCACCGGCAGGTTGGTGCCGTTCTTCTTGACGAGGTCGAGGTCGATGATCTCGGTGCGGTTCCGCCGGTCGCCGGGCGCGGCCTGGAGAAGCGCGATGCCATCGCCGCGGACGATGTCGGAGAGCCGCAGGATGCCCGGCTCGAACCGGGCAAGGTCGATGCCCAGCCACTCGGCGAGGGTCGCGTTCAGGTAAACCACGCGCCCGTCCGGCTCGGCCGAGAAGAAACCGGCTGGGGCGTGATCGAGATAGTCGATGGCGTGCTGCAGTTCCTGGAACACGGTTTCCTGTCTCGCCCGCTCGGCGCTGATGTCGGCTACGGACCAGCCGGCGAAGACGCGCGCGCCCTGTTTCACCGGCCGCACCTTCAGCCGGTACCAGCGCGCGCCCGGCTCGCCCGAGAACGAGACGGTCCGCCGGACTTCCTCCTCGGCCGAGCGCCCCTCACGGACGGCCTGGGCGAGACGATAGACCGCTTCGGCGCCGCTCGCCTCGCCGGCGAAGATCCGTTCGACGGGGTTCACGTCGGCCGCCGAAGGCGCTCCGGTGAGCTCGGCGTAAGCGCGGTTGGCGTAGACGATGCGCCCGTCCGGCGCGGCCACCAGAACGCCCTCGCCCATGCCGTCGAGCAACGTCTTGGTGAGGTCGCCGCCCTGCCCGAAACCGCCGAAGCGGAGCAGGCCAATCGCGCCGGCAAAGAGCGTGAACACGCCGATCACGGCGAGCAGGCCGAGGAGACCAAGAAGAAAGGGCTCCGCCCGGTCGCGCTCGATGAGCGCGAGCCCGACCGCGATACCCACCAGCCCGGAAGCGAGCACGATGAGGCGGCCGGCCCCGCTGATGCGGCCGGTCCTGTCGATCACGGGCTCGTTGGCGGCTGACTCGGGCGCGCGGGCGGCCATGGGAGGGCAGAGTTTCCTTTTCCCGGCCGCGGCATTGCCAAAGAGAATCGCCGACGGCTGACGCGCGCAGAATGGTCGCGAAAGGCGGCAAGTTCAACGCAACCGGCGAGCCCGGGCCGTCAGCGATCCCCTGCAACGCGCTTTGCTCGTGGTTGTGCACGCGCGTGACCGGGGGGCCGGTTAAAAGCAAAAGTCCTTGCTTTGCGAAGCACTTGGCCTGAAAAAGCGAGGACGAGCTTGCGATTCGGCTCCTTGCGGGAGGTGCTTCGCAACAGCCCGGACGGTCATCGGCGACGGCGGGAGGCGCATCGATGCGTGAGATGCTGGAACCGTTCTTCGGGACGAACGGAGCGGTCGTCGCCCAGTTCGTCATCACGCTGATCGTCGTTTTGGCACTGGTCGGCGTCGTGGTCTGGCTGGTTCGCCGCTACGCCGCCGGCGGCCTCGGCACTACCGTCCGCGGCCGCCTGCCCCGCCTCGCGGTGGTGGATGCCCTGGCGGTCGACGCCCGCCGCAAGCTGGTCCTCATCCGCCACGACAATGTCGAGCATCTTGTCCTGATCGGCGGCCCCGCCGATATCGTGGTGGAGCACGGGATCGTGCGCGCGAGGACGGTCAGCCAGCGCAGCGCCGGTGCAGTCGCCACCGCGCAACAGGCGTCCGCTCCGACGGCGCCCGCCGCCAATCCCCCGGCGCCGGTCGAGGAAGTTGCGGCCGCGCGCCCAACCATCGCCCCCCCGGACGAACCCATCCCCTTTCCGCCCCGGCGCGTGGAACGCCCGCAGGCCAGGCGCGAACTTCCCCGCCAGGTCGTCGCCCAGCGGGAGCCCGAAGTAGCGCTGCAGCGCCGCGCATTGCGTCCGGCGGCGGTCGAACTGGCTGCCGCGGAAGAGGCCCGTGTCACCCCGTTTGCTCCGCTTGACCGGCAGCCCGCCTACGAAGAGCCGATGCCTGCGATGGAACCCGAGGCGCCCCCGATCATGGCGGCGCCCGTCGAGGAGCCGGAGCCCGCGCCACCTCCCGCGACCGACACCGGCCTCTTCACGGAGCCCCTCGAGCTCGTCGAACCCGAGGCGCCGGACGCCGGCCCCCACGACGGCCAGCCGGCGGGAGAGGAGAACCCGCCAGCGGCCGGGGAGCCGACCCCGTCGATGCGCGTCAACGACCTCGAACGCGAGATGGCGCGGCTGCTCGGCGAGATTTCGAGCCGGCGTTCCTCGTAAGACTCCCCGGCTTTCCGCCATTGTCGCGCCGTATTTTCCCGGTCTGAAGCCGCCCGCGAACGTTCACGGAATCGTCGTTTTACCGTTGTTGTGGCGATGGAACCGCATCGCTATATTCCGCGCAAATTTCGAGGAGCCAGAGGTCTTCATGCCGCGTGCCAGTGCCAACGGGCGTCACAGCAACAACCACGAGGCATACCGGCCGAGCGATGGCGAGCCCTTCATGAACGAGCGGCAGCGGGATTATTTCCGCAGCAAGCTCGTCACCTGGCGCGAGGAAATTCTCAGGGAAGCCAAGGATACGCTTCAGCACCTTCAGGACGAGAGCCAGAACCATTCCGATTTCGCCGACCGCGCGTCCTCGGAGACGGATCGGGCCATTGAGCTCAGGGCGCGCGACCGCCAGCGCAAGCTGATTTCGAAGATCGACGCCGCGCTGCAGCGCATCGAGGACGGCACGTACGGCTATTGCGAGGAAACCGGCGAGCCCATCAGCCTCAAGCGCCTCGATGCCCGCCCGATCGCCACCCTGTCGATCGAGGCGCAGGAGCGCCACGAGCGCCGTGAGCGCGTCTACCGCGATGATTGAGTCGCGGCCTCACCAGCGCCATAGTGCTGTGACGCCATTCACTTCCAGTTCATCCGGCGTGTGCGATCTGTATTCTCGAACTTGATTCGCGGCTGCGCCGGGCTGGGTGCCAGGCGGGCTTCAAATTCTGGAGGAGCCTCAATGAAATCTCTGTTCACGATGCTGGCCACGGCCGGAATCATGGTCGCCGGCATCACTGCGGCCTCGGCCGACTATTGTTCCGATCAGGCAAAGCATGACGCCAACGCCCAAGCTGCGAAGAAGACCATTGTCGGCACGGTCGGCGGATGCGTCGTGGGCAAGCTGCTCGGCGGCAAGTGCGGCGGTGGTGCGGCGGTTGGCGGCGTCGGCGGTTTTGCCATCGGAAGCGCCCAGTGGCACGACGCTTACAATGCGTCCTACCAGAACTGCATCAACTCTCACCCGCCGGTCAAAGTGAAGACGATCACCAAGGTCTATTCCGGCCCGAAGCAGGGCAGCCAGGCCTGGATCGCCGACTGCAGCTCCAAGTACGCCAATTTCGACCCGAACACCGGCTACTACAGCTACGAGTCGTTCACTGGCGACACGGTCAACAAGGTTTGCACGCTGCCATAGCAGCGTCGGCGGCGGGCGTGCCCAGGCGGCGCGCCCGTCGAAACTTATGAGGCAGTAACATGCGGTCGTCCCTGCGCCTTCTCGGCGCCCTATGCCTCACGGGTGTCTTCGCCGGCTCGGCCCTCGCCGCCGATCAGGACTATTGCGACCAGCAGGCGACGGCCTTCGCCGACGAACAGGCGAACCCCGGCCAGGCAGCCTTGGCACCCGGCCTGATCGGCATGATCGCCGGCCTCGGCATCAGCAGCGCGAACGGCAACAAGCATCCCGGCCTCGCCGCCCTCGGTGGCGGAGCTGCGGGCGTCGCGCTCGGCCTTGCCGCCAACAAGCAGAAATGGCAGGCGGCCTACGACAATGCCTTCTACCAGTGCATGAACACCGCTCCGGTGAAGGTCGTCAGCTTGCCACCGGTTGGCTCGAGCGGCTGGATGAAGCGCTGCTCGCAGAAATACCGGTCCTTCGATGCGTCGACGGGCTACTTCACCAAGTACGACGGCACGCCGAAGCTCTGCAGCCTTCCGTAGCGCATCGGCTGCTGGAATAGCCCAACGGTTTCCGCGCCGACGTCGTCGTGTCGGGAGCAAGGTGGCGTGCCGTTCGGCTTCGGACCGCCAGCGCTTTCGTGATACCGTCTCCCATGCTCCGCTTGCTTCTTCTTCGCCACGCCAAGTCCTCGTGGGCCGAACCGGGCATGGCCGATCGCGACCGTCCGCTGGCGTCGCGCGGGCGGAAAGCCGGCGCCCTGATGGGCCGGGCGATGGCTGAGCGCGGCCTTGTCCCTGACCTGATCCTCTGCTCTCCGACCCGGCGCACGCGCGAGACCCTCGACGCGCTGAAACCTAACCTCGGCAAGAAGACCGCGGTTACGATCGTCGACGAGCTCTATGAACCGGGGGCGGCGGACTATTGCGCCGCGATCGCTGCAAACGGCGACGATGCCGAGACGCTGCTGGTCATCGCGCACAATCCGACCATCCAGGCGACCGCGATCGGGCTTGCCGGCGCCGGCGACAAGTCCCTCATTGCCGCTCTCGCCGGCAAATTCCCGACCGCCGCCCTCGCCGTCCTCGACTTCGCCAACCAGACGACCTGGTCCTCGCTGCCGGCCGGGACGGGCCGGCTGACGGCGTTCCTGACCCCGGCCGACCTCGGCGGCGACGACGACTAGGCCTTTCGCCGCGCCCCCGCGCCACCTACATCCGGTGTGACCTCAACGGCCGGAGCCGCTCTTGCAGTTGTCGAAGATCACCGACGAGACGCGGCTTGCGCTGGCCACCCTGGCCGAGCGCACGACCGGGCTGGTGGCGCCGTCGCTCCGCCTTGGCGTCACCGGTCTCGCCCGCGCCGGCAAGACGGTCTTCATCTCGGCGCTTGTCCACAACCTGATCCACGGCGGGCGCCTGCCCCTCTTCAAGGCCTATTCATCCGGCCGGGTTTCGGGGGCCAGCCTGCAGCCGCAACCCGACGACACCGTGCCGCGCTTCGATTACGAACGCCATGTGCGCGCGCTGGTCGAGGACCGGGTGTGGCCGGAATCGACCAGCCGCGTCAGCGAACTTCGGCTGACGATCAAATACGAATCCGCCTCTTTCATCGGGCGCAATCTCGGCCGCGGCCGGCTTCATCTCGACATCGTCGACTATCCCGGCGAATGGCTGCTCGACCTGCCGCTCCTCTCCAGGGATTACGCGACGTGGTCGCGCGAAGCGATGGCGACGGCCGCGGCGCCGGCCCGGGCGCGCCTTTCGGCGAACTGGCTTTCGCGCGCCGCGAATGTCGACGCCGCCGCGCCCGAGAACGAAAGCGCGGCCCGCGAACTCGCCGGCCTTTTCACCGACTACCTGCTCGCCTGCAAATCGCACGGTTCCGGGCTGTCGATGGTGCCGCCCGGCCGTTTCCTGATGCCCGGCGACCTCGCCGGCTCGCCCGCCCTCACGTTTGCGCCGCTCGTCCTCGACGGATCGCCGCCGTCCGGCTCGCTCGGCGCCATGATGGCGCGCCGCTACGAGGCCTATAAGCACGCGGTGGTCCGTCCCTTCTTCCGCGACCACTTCGCGCGTCTCGACCGCCAGATCGTCTTGGTCGATGCGCTCGAGGCGCTGAACGCCGGCCCGGCCGCGATCGCCGACCTCGAGGCGTCGCTCTCCGAGATCCTTGCCGCTTTCCGGGTCGGCCGCGCCGGCTGGTTTACCGACCTGGTGACGCGGCGGGTCGATCGCATTCTCTTCGCCGCCACCAAGGCGGACCACCTGAACCACGGCGATCACGACCGTCTGGAAGCGATCCTCTCGCGGCTGGTCGCGCGGGCGATCGAGCGCGCCGCGTTCGCAGGCGCCAAGGTCGAGGTGCTGGCGATGGCCTCGGTCCGCGCCACCGGCGAGGGCACGGTCACGCGGAGCGGCGAGCAGCTCGCCTCGATCATCGGTACGCCGCTGCCCGGCGAGGCGGTCGACGGGCGCGTCTTCGACGGCAGGACCGAGATCGCAATGTTCCCCGGCGACCTGCCGGAAAATACCGACGCGGTCTTCGGCGCGACAGGTACGGCCGTCGCCAGTTCGCCGCTCCGCTTCGTCCGCTTCCGCCCGCCGAAACTCGAGCGGACCTCGGAGGGCTTCACCCTGTCGCTGCCGCACATCCGCCTCGACCGGGCGCTCGAATTCCTCGTCGGAGACCGACTGGCATGAGCAAACACCCGCGGCGGCCGGCGGCATTTCCGCTGGACGAACTCGATGTCCTCGACGCCGACTACGTCGCCGGCGCCGGCGCGCCCCCCGCCCTCAGCCGGGGAGCCGACCCTTTCGCCGAGGCAGCGCCCCTTCCCGCCGCCGCGGCCCCGCTGGTACCGCGTCGCGGCCGTCGCTGGCTGCGCGTGCTCTTCGGCTCGCTTGGCGGCCTCGCCGTCCTCGCCATCGGGCTCGCGATCGACGACATCGTGCGCGGCCTGTTTGCGCGGAACGACGCGCTCGGGCTGCTCGGCGTCGGGCTCGCCGCGCTGGCGGCGGTGGCCGTCGTCGCCCTCGCCGGCCGCGAGGTGGTGGGGCTGCTCCGCGTGCGGCGTATCGTCCATATCCACGCGCGCGCCGTCGACGCGGTGGCCGTGGACGACCGGGACGGCGCCCGCGAGGTCGCGCGCGAGCTGATCGGCCTCTATGCCGGCCGGCCAGAGACGGCGCGCGGCCGCGCGGCGCTCGCCGGCCACAGCCGCGAGATCATCGACGGCCGCGACCTGATCGGCCTCGCCGAGCGCGAATTGCTGCTCGGCCTCGACGAGAGTGCCCGCCGCATGGTGCTCGCCTCGGCCAAGCGCGTCGCGCTGGTCACCGCAATCTCGCCGCGCGCGCTGGTCGACCTGATCTTCGTCGGCTCGGAAATCCTGCGCCTCGTCCGGCGGCTCGCCACGCTCTACGCCGGGCGGCCCGGCACCCTCGGCTTTCTGAAGCTGACCCGTGCCGCCGTGTCCCATCTGGCGCTGACCGGCGGCATGGCAGCCGGCGATTCGATGATCCAGCAGATCGTCGGCCACGGCATCGCCGCGCGCCTCTCGGCACGCCTTGGCGAGGGAGTGGTCAATGGCCTGCTCACCGCGCGCGTCGGCATCGCGGCAATCGAGGTCTGCCGGCCGCTGCCGTTCCAGAACGGCCGCCCACCCCGCCTTGCCGACGTGATGAGCGAACTCGCCCGGCTGAACAAGGGCGCCAAAGAATAACGCTCGCCTATCGCTTCCACAGCGCCTGCACCGGCCCGTCCTTGCCGGCCACCGGATCGAGATTCGGGACAGCCACGCCGGCGATGCGGGCGCGGATGCCGGCCTTGTCCTCAGCGCCCTCGCGCATGAGGTCGGCCCACTGGCCGCCCGGGTAGGCGCCGATGACGAGGAGGTCGGGCGACGCCGAGAGCCGTTTGTGGCCGACGCCAGCGGGGATGAGGACCGCGTCGCCGGCTTTCACCGACACCGTCTTGCCGGCCTCGCCGCCGAAGCGGACCTCCGCCTCCCCCCTGGCGATGCCCAGCACCTCGTGGGCCGTCGAATGATAGTGATGGAAGGGAAAGATGCCGTTCCGCCAGCCGCCGCCCCAGCCGTTGGCCTGGAACAGCGTCTCAAAGGCGACGGCGGGATCGCCCGCCCTGGCGTCGATCGCCCCGGCATAGACGATCAGCGGAAAGCGCGGATGGTTGGGTACGTCGCCGTCGTCGGCGAAGATGTGATGGGTGCTCTGCATGGCCCATCATCGGCCGGACAATTGCCGGCGGCAACCGCTTTTGCCAACGGCGCGAAGCACACTACATTGTGCGGCGGGAAGGCCGGCGAGAACGAGGCGGGTTTCCGCGTCGAGAGCAAAAAGGTTCAGCGAGATCATGGTGCGAGCAAGGAAATACGAATGCCGGGCAGTGCTGCTCTCCGCCGGCCTGGCGGTGGTAGCGCTCGCGACCGGGCTGATGCCCGCGCGCGCTGCCGATGATCCGACGCTCGCCCGTTTCGTCGGCGAGTGGATCGGCCGTGGCACTTATCGCGCGGGACCGTCGGCGGATCCGGAACAGCTCTATTGCAAGATCACCAACCGTCTCATCGAAGACGGCTCGGCGCTGCAGCAGACGGGACGCTGCGCGATCCCGTCACAGTCGGGGCTGGTCAAGGGCCGCATCGCGGCCAAGGGCGGCGGGCGTTACGACGGATCGCTGCAGTCGCTGTCGACCGACGGCCCCGCCACGCTCGCGGGCACGGGCGCGGGTGGAAAACTCTCGCTCACCGCCGACTTCGTCAGCCGCGCCACCCACAAGCCCGGCAAGTCGATCATCACGCTGGTGGCGGGCAAGGACGGCTACACCCTCACCTCGACCCCGCTCGGCGCGAACGGCAAGCCGCGCTATTCCGCCAACGAACTGACCTTCACCCACAATTAGCCGGCGCCGGCGGAAGACAAACGACCGCCGAGGCGCGCGCCACTTCGGTCGCTCAGATCACGCCGAGCTTCTTCTGCAGGCTCGACGAGGAGGTCGTGTACTGGAACACGATCCGCTTTTCCGGGAAGACGAAATGCACCGCCGCCTGCGCCATCAGGGCGGCCTCGTGGAACCCGCAGAGTATCAGCTTCAGCTTGCCGGGATAGGTGTTGATGTCGCCGACGGCGAAGATGCCCGGCTCCGACGTCTCGAAGCGGGCGGTGTCGACGGGGATCAGGTTCTCATGGAGATTGATGCCCCAGTTCGCCACCGGCCCGAGCTTCATCGTCAGCCCGAAGAACGGCAGGATGCGGCTTGCCGCGACATGGGTCTCGGCGCCGTCCTTGTCCTTGACGATGGCGTGGGTCACCTGGCCGGCCTCGCCCTTCAGCCCGCTCACCTGCCCGAGCGCCAGCTTGATGTGGCCCTTTTCGACGAGCGCCCGCATCTTCTTGACGCTGTCCGGCGCGGCCCGGAAATCGTCGCGGCGATGCAGGAGGGTCACGCTCTTCGCCAGCGGCTGCAGGTTGAGCGTCCAGTCGAGCGCCGAGTCGCCGCCGCCGACGATGAGCACGTCATGGCCGCGGAAGTCTTCCATGCGGCGCACCGAATAGTGCACCGACTTGCCTTCGTAATCCTCGATCCCCGGCACCGGCGGCCGCTTCGGCTGGAACGAGCCGCCGCCCGCCGCGATGACGACGACCTTGCCGAGAAAGGTCGTGCCGCGATCCGTGGTCAGGCGGAAGCGCCCGTCGGGCTGGCGTGTGAGGCTCTCGACCATCTGGCCGAGATGGAAGGTCGGGTTGAACGGCTTGATCTGCTCGAGGAGCTTTTGCACCAGCCCGTCGCCGGTGATGATCGGGTAGCCGGGGATGTCGTAGATCGGCTTCTCCGGATAGAGCTCGGCGCACTGGCCGCCGGGCTTGTCGAGGATGTCGATGACAGCGGCCTTGAGGTCGAGAAGGCCGAGTTCGAAGACCGCAAACAGCCCGACCGGCCCCGCCCCGACGATGAGCACGTCCTTCTCGATCACGTCCGGTGTGGCGCTGGCTGCAGTGATGTCGTTCATGGCATTGCCCGGTTAGCTTTCGCGCGACACTTATCCGCTGGCTCGCACCCTGCAAAGCAACAAACTTGCGGCGGCGCTTTGATCGCGAGCAAAAAGATCGCCGCGTGCCGGGGACCGCGTCAAACGGTGTCAGCCCTGCCGTTCGGGCACCGTGACGACCAGGCCGTCCAGTTCGTTCCGCACCCGGATCTGGCACGACAGCCGCGAGGTCGGGCGGACGTCGAAGGCGAAGTCGAGCATGTCCTCCTCCATCGCCTCCGGCTCGCCGACAATCTCCTTGAAGCCCTCGTCGACATAAACGTGGCAGGTGGCGCAGGCGCAGGCGCCGCCGCATTCGGCCTCGATTCCGGGAACGCCGTTGCGGATGGCGTT
>JBBQGL010000102.1:0-15860 GCA_038323025.1 Hyphomicrobiales bacterium | reverse complement strand
CGCGCGCTTTCGGCCTTGCGACTCCGTTGCCGCTCGGCTAAGCCTCACGCCTTGAGTTTGCCTTCCTTTGAAGCGTTGCAAAATGCGGCAATCCGCTAGGCAGACAAAGGCCTTGCAGACCCGTTGCAACGCAACAAAAATGCCCGCTCGCGGGTGTGGGCGCTCCGCTCCGGCGGACAGGTGAGGGACGGAATGCAGCAGCTTCTCGGCGCCTACCTTCCCCTCGTCATCTTCATGGGCGTGGCCGGGCTGATCGGCGTCGCGCTCCTGGTGGCTCCGTTCATCGTTGCCTACAAGAACCCCGACCCGGAAAAGCTGTCGGCCTACGAATGCGGCTTCAATGCCTTCGACGACGCGCGCATGAAGTTCGACGTCCGCTTCTACCTGGTCTCGATCCTGTTCATCATCTTCGACCTTGAAGTCGCCTACCTGTTTCCCTGGGCGGTCTCCTTCAACTCGATCGGCTGGTTCGGGTTCATCTCCGTCATGATCTTCCTCGCCGTGCTTACCATCGGGTTCCTGTACGAATGGCGGAAGGGAGCGCTCGAATGGGATTAGTCGCTCCCGCCGAGAAGACCGATCTCGCGGGCAATCCGGTGCCGCGGCCGAATGACCCGTACTTCCTCGAGGTCAACAACGAGCTCGCCGACAAGGGGTTCTTTGTCACCGCGACCGACGACCTGATCACGTGGGCACGCACCGGCTCGCTGATGTGGATGACCTTCGGGCTCGCCTGCTGCGCGGTCGAGGGGCTGATGCAGGTTTCGGGGCCGCGCTACGATCTCGAGCGCTTCGGCGTGGCGCCGCGGGCCTCCCCGCGCCAGTCCGACGTGATGATCGTGGCCGGCACGCTGACCAACAAGATGGCCCCGGCGCTGCGCAAGGTTTACGACCAGATGCCGGAGCCGCGCTACGTCATTTCGATGGGCTCGTGCGCCAACGGCGGCGGCTACTACCACTACTCCTACTCGGTGGTGCGCGGCTGCGATCGCATCGTTCCGGTCGATGTGTATGTGCCGGGCTGTCCGCCGACGGCCGAGGCGCTGCTCTATGGCGTTCTGCTCCTGCAGAAGAAGATCCGCCGCACCGGCACGATCGAGCGGTAGGAAGGCGAGCTTCGATGGACGCGCCGCTGCAGGAACTGGCCGACACGATCGCGGCTGCACAGGGTCCGGCGATCCTCGATCGTCAGATCGCCTACGGCGAACTGACGCTTACCGTGGACGCGGCGAAGATCGTGGACGTCGCGCGCTTCCTCTACAGCGACCCGCGTTGCGCGTTCCTCTGTCTCACCGACATCTGCGGCGTCGACTGGCCGGCGCGGGCCAAGCGTTTTGACGTGGTCTACCACCTGCTCAGCCCGCACCATAACCGGCGTATCCGGCTGAAGGTGCAGACGGACGAGGACACGCCGGTCGATTCGATAACGCCGGTCTATCCCGGCGCCGACTGGTTCGAGCGCGAGGCTTACGATCTCTACGGCGTCGTCTTCACCGGGCACCCGGACCTGCGCCGCATCCTCACCGACTATGGCTTCGACGGGTATCCGCTGCGCAAGGATTTCCCGCTGACCGGCTTCGTCGAGGTGCGTTACGACGACGAGCAGAAGCGCGTCGTCTACGAGCCGGTGAAGCTGGCGCAGGAATTCCGCGACTTCGATTTCCTGTCGCCCTGGGAGGGAACCGAATACGCGCTGCCCGGCGACGAAAAGGCGAAGATGTGAAGCAGCGAATTGCGAATAGTGAGTAGCGAATAGAGAGATGAACGTTGTCGATTGGCGCCTTTCAATCCTATCGCGACCTGCTGGTTTGGCAGGCAGCGATGGCGCTCGCCGAAGATTGCTATCGCATCACCAAGGCCTTTCCTCGCGAAGAGATGTTTGGACTGACCTCCCAAATTCGACGCGCCGCGTCATCGATTGCAGCGAATATCGCCGAGGGTCACGGGCGCGAGAGCACCGGGTCATTCATTCACTCTCTCCGTATCGCTCAGGGATCGACCAAGGAAGTGGAAACTCACCTGTTGCTGGCCGCGCGGGTCGGGCTTTTGGACGCGGCGGGAGCCGCGCCCGCAATGAGCCGGTGCAGCGAAATCGGAAAGATGCTGCGCTCCCTCATTCGAGCGCTTCAGGACAAGGAGGCGTCGTCGTGAGAGGCGCCTCTATTCGCTACTCGCTACTCCCTACTCACCATGTCTGAAACCGAGGTCCGCACGTTCACGATCAACTTCGGTCCGCAGCACCCGGCCGCGCACGGAGTGCTGCGTCTGGTGCTGGAGCTCGACGGCGAAATCGTCGATCGCGTCGATCCGCACATCGGCCTGCTCCACCGCGGCACCGAGAAGCTGATCGAGCACAAGACCTACCTGCAGGCCGTGCCGTATTTCGACCGGCTCGACTACGTCGCGCCGATGAACCAGGAACACGCCTTCGCGCTGGCCGTGGAGAAGCTGCTGGGCATCACGGTCCCGCGCCGCGGCCAGTTGCTGCGGGTGCTCTTCTGCGAGATCGGCCGCCTGTTGAACCATATGCTCGGCGTTCCCGCGCTGGCGCTGGACGTCGGCGCGCTGACGCCGCCGCTCTGGGGTTTCGAGCAGCGCGAGCGGATGATGATCTTCTACGAGCGCGCTTCCGGCAGCCGCATGCATGCGGCCTACTTCCGTCCGGGGGGCGTGCACCAGGATGTCCCGCAGAAGCTGATCGACGATATCGAAGCGTTCTGCGATCCGTTCCTGAAGGTGGTCGACGACATCGATACGCTGTTGACCGGCAACCGCATCTTCAAGCAGCGCAACGTCGATATCGGCGTCATAAGCCTCGAAGACGCGTGGAAATGGGGCTTCTCGGGCGTGATGGTGCGCGGCTCGGGGGCGGCCTGGGACCTGCGCAAGTCGCAGCCCTACGAGTGCTATTCCGAGTTCGACTTCGACATCCCGGTCGGCAAGAACGGCGACTGCTACGATCGCTATCTCATCCGCATGGAAGAGATGCGCCAGTCGATCCGCATCATGAAGCAGTGCATCGCGAAGCTGAACGCGCCCGAGGGCAAGGGGCCGGTCTCCTCCACCGACGGCAAGATCGTCCCGCCGAAGCGCGGCGAGATGAAGCGCTCGATGGAGGCGCTGATCCATCATTTCAAGCTCTATACCGAGGGCTATCACGTACCGGCCGGCGAGGTTTACGCCGCGGTCGAAGCGCCGAAGGGCGAGTTCGGGGTCTACCTGGTCGCCGACGGCAGCAACAAGCCCTATCGCTGCAAGATCCGGGCGCCCGGCTTCGCTCACCTGCAGGCGATGGATTTCATGTCGCGCGGGCATATGCTGGCGGACATCACCGCCATTCTCGGTTCGCTCGACATCGTTTTCGGGGAGGTCGATCGATGAAATTCGCTCGCTGGCTCGCCGTCCTGGCGATTGCAACGCCGTCGCTTGCGGCCGAGGCCGCGGACGCGCCGACGGTGCAATCGCTCGCCGCCGATGGCTACGCCGTGGTGAGCGCGTTCCCGAGTCCGCTCGGTGCCGGTTTTGTCCTGCAGAAAGGCGGCGACGTGTACATCTGCTTCGCGGCCGAGACTCCCGGTTCGACCGATATGAAAACCAAATATTGCAAGCCGGTACACTAAAGCATGGCCGTCCGTCGCCTCGCCGAAAAACAGCCTGAAAACTTCGCGTTCAGCGAAGCAAATCTCGCGTGGGCGAAGCGCGAGATTGCCAAATACCCGCCAGGTCGACAGGCTTCGGCGGTCATCTCCCTGTTGTGGCGGGCGCAGGAGCAGGAAGGCTGGTTGACCGAACCCGCGATCCGCGCGGTCGCCGCGCTTCTCGACATGCCGCGCATCCGCGTGCTCGAGATCGCGACGTTCTACACGATGTTCCTGCTCGAGCCGGTCGGCCGGATCGCGCATATCCAGGTTTGCGGCACGACGCCGTGCTGGCTGCGCGGCGCCAACGACCTGAAGGAAATCTGCCTCCACCGTATCGGCGAGCAGTTCCACATCTCGGCCGACGGCAACTTCTCCTGGGAAGAGGTCGAGTGCATCGGCGCCTGCGTGAACGCGCCGCTGGTGCAGATCAAGGCGGACACCTACGAGGACCTGACGCGCGAGAGCTTCGTGCAGTTACTGAACGACCTCGCGGCCGGCAAGCCGGTGAAACCGGGCACGCAGATCGACCGCCAGAATTCGGCACCCCTCGGTGGCAGGACCACGCTCACCGACGCCTCGATCTACGAGCGGCGGACGCGGCCGGCGAATGGCGGTCCGGCGCTGACCGACGCCGAGGCCAAGCGCCCCTCGGAAGGCGCCAGCCAGCGCGACGCCCCGGCGCCCAAGGCGCCGCTGGCGCCGAACCCCGAAGACAAGAAGCCCGACCCCGTGTCGAAGGTCTAGAAATGCTCGCCGATAAGGACCGCATTTTCACTAATCTATACGGCCAGCAGGACTGGGGCCTTCAGGCCGCCATGGCGCGTGGCAACTGGGATGGCACCAAGGCGATCATCGACAAGGGCCGCGACTGGATCATCAACGAGATGAAGGCCTCGGGCCTGCGCGGGCGCGGCGGCGCCGGATTTCCCACCGGCATGAAGTGGTCGTTCATGCCGAAGGAGTCGAAGGACGGCCGCCCGAGCTACCTCGTCGTCAATGCCGACGAATCCGAGCCAGGCACCTGCAAGGACCGCGAGATTCTGCGGCACGATCCGCACACGCTCGTCGAGGGCTGCCTGATCGCCGGCTTCGCCATGGGCGCCCATACCGCCTTCATCTACGTGCGCGGCGAGTTCATCCGCGAGCGCGAGCACCTGCAGGCGGCGGTCGACCAGGCCCGGGACGCCGGCCTGATCGGGGCGAACAACAAGAACGGGTGGGACTTCGAGATAGTCGTGCACCACGGGGCCGGCGCCTATATCTGCGGCGAGGAGACGGGCCTGCTGGAGAGCCTCGAAGGCAAGAAAGGCCTGCCGCGGCTGAAGCCGCCGTTCCCGGCCGCGGTCGGCGTCTACGGCTGCCCGACTACCGTCAACAACGTCGAGTCGATCGCGGTAGCGCCGGAAATCCTGCGCCGCGGGGCGGCCTGGTTCGCCGGCATCGGCCGGCCGAACAATGTCGGCACGAAGCTCTTCTGCATTTCCGGCCACGTCGAGCGGCCCTGCACCGTCGAAGAGGCGATGGGGATCACGCTGCGCGAGCTGATCGAGAAGCATGCCGGCGGCGTGCGCGGCGGCTGGGACAACCTGCTCGCCGTCATTCCCGGCGGCGCGTCGGTGCGCTGCCTGCCGGCCGGGCTCTGCAACGATCTGATCATGGACTTCGATTCGCTGGTGAAGCTGCGCTCGGGCCTCGGCACCGCCGCGGTCATCGTCATGGACAAATCGACGGACATCGTTCGCGCCATCGCGCGCCTGTCGTATTTCTACAAGCACGAGAGCTGCGGCCAGTGCACTCCCTGCCGCGAAGGCACGGGCTGGATGTGGCGCGTGCTCGAGCGCATGGCGGACGGACGCGCCGAGAAGCGCGAGATCGACATGCTGCTCGAAGTCACTACGCAGGTGGAAGGCCACACCATCTGCGCCCTCGGCGACGCCGCCGCCTGGCCGGTGCAGGGCCTCATCGCCCACTTCCGTCCGGAGATCGAGCGGCGTATCGACACCTACCACGCACGCAGCAAGCCGACCGTCGGCGAGCCGCTGATGGTCGAGGCGGCGGAGTGACCATGCAGATCGCTGAGCTCAACATCGGTCGACTGCTTTATCCGATCGACGATCCGCGGGTGGCCGACTTCGTCGACAACCTGGCGCGCGTCAACGCCATGGCTGAGCGCATGCCGGGATTCGTCTGGCGGCTCGCCGGCGAGGACCCCGGCAATGCTCTCGACGTGCGGCCGTTCGCGGACCCGACGCTTGCGGTCAACATGAGTGTCTGGGACACCGTCGAGGCCCTGGAGGCGTTCGTCTGGAAGACGGTCCACCAGCGTTTCTATAACCGGAAGGCCGAGTGGTTCCAGAAACTGAAGTCACATCACTTCGTGATGTGGTTTGTCGATGAAGGGCATATTCCGACGCTGATCGAGGCCGAGGAGCGGCTCAAGCATCTCGACGCCCATGGCAACAGCGATTTTGCTTTCGACTGGTCGCATCTGGAGCATGTGAAGCTCTGGCAGACCCAGAGGTGCGGATAGAGCGATGGCCAAGATCAAGGTCGACGGCATCGAAATCGACGTTCCGGCGGAGTTCACGCTCCTGCAGGCGTGCGAGGCCGCGGGGGCCGAGATCCCGCGTTTCTGCTTCCACGAACGCCTGTCGATCGCCGGCAATTGCCGCATGTGCCTGATCGAGGTGAAGGGCGGCCCGCCGAAGCCGCAGGCGAGCTGCGCCATGGGCGTACGCGACCTGCGTCCCGGCCCGAACGGCGAGGCGCCGGAGATCTTCACCAAGACCAAGATGGTGAAGAAGGCGCGCGAAGGGGTGATGGAGTTCCTGCTCATCAATCATCCACTCGATTGCCCGATCTGCGACCAGGGCGGGGAGTGCGACCTGCAGGACCAGGCGATGGCCTACGGCGTCGACGGCAGCCGCTTCAAGGAGAACAAGCGCGCGGTCGAGGACAAGTACATCGGCCCCCTGGTCAAGACGACCATGAACCGGTGCATCCATTGCACGCGCTGCGTCCGCTTCTCGGCGGAAGTGGCGGGCGTTCCCGACCTCGGCGCCACCGGGCGCGGCGAGGACATGGAGATCACCACCTATCTCGAAGCCGCGATGGGCTCGGAACTGCAGGGCAACGTCGTCGATCTCTGCCCGGTCGGCGCGCTGACCTCGAAGCCCTATGCCTTCCAGGCGCGGCCGTGGGAGCTGGTCAAGACCGAGTCCATCGACGTGATGGACGCGGTCGGCTCGGCCATCCGGGTCGACACGCGCGGCCGCGAGGTCCTCCGCATCCTGCCCCGCCTGAACGAGGGCGTGAACGAGGAGTGGATTTCCGACAAGACCCGGCATGTCGCCGACGGCTTGCGGACGCAGCGCCTCGACCGGCCGTACGTCCGGCAAGGAGGCAGGCTCGTCCCCGAGACCTGGGCTGAGGCTTTCGCGGCGATTGCAACCAGGGTGACGGCAGCGCAGCCGTCCCGTATCGGCGCCATCGCCGGCGACCTTGCGACGGTCGAAGAGATGTTCGCGCTGAAGTCGCTGGTGGCGTCGCTCGGCTCGGCCAATTTCGACTGCCGGCAGGACGGATCGAAGCTCGATCCGGCGGCCGGCCGCGCCAGCTACATCTTCAACCCCACCATCGCGGGGATCGAGAAGGCCGATGCGGTCCTCATCGTCGGCTCCAATCCCCGCCACGAGGCCGCGGTGCTCAATGCCCGCATCCGCAAGCGCTGGCGGCAGGGCGACCTGAAGGTCGGGCTGATCGGCGAGAAGGTCGACCTGACCTATTCCTACGAATATCTGGGCGCCGGTCCGGAAACGCTCGCCGACCTGGCCGCCGGTACCGTCGGATTCGGCAAGGTTCTAGCCGAGGCCAAGCGGCCGCTGGTTATCGTCGGCGGCGGTGCGCTCGCCCGCGCCGATGGCGCCGCGATCCTCACGCTTGCCGCCAGGATCGCCGGCGGTGCCCGCGATGACGGGTGGAACGGTCTCGCCGTGCTGCACACCGCTGCTTCGCGGGTAGGCGGCCTCGACCTCGGTTTCGTTCCGGGCAAGGGCGGGCTCGATGTCGCGGGCATGACCGCAGCGGGGGGGACGGATGTGCTCTTCCTGCTTGGCGCCGATGAAGTCGAAGTCCCGGCCGGCGCGTTCGTCATCTACATCGGTACGCACGGCGATGCCGGCGCGCATCGCGCCGACGTGATCCTGCCGGGGGCGGCCTACACGGAGAAGTCGGGCACCTACGTTAATACCGAGGGCAGGGTGCAACTGGCGCCGCGTGCCGCCTTCCCGCCGGGCGATGCCCGCGAGGACTGGGCGATCCTGCGGGCGCTCTCCGACGCGCTCGGCCACAAGCTGCCGTTCGACTCGCTCGCCGAACTGCGTGCCGGCCTCTACAAGGCATTCCCGCATTTCATGCGCATCGACCAGATCGAGCCGGGCACGGTTACGTATGTATCGGCACTCGGCGGCAAGGAAGCGAAGCCGGCAAAGGATGCCTTCCGGAATGCCGTCGCGGACTTCTACCTGACCAACCCGATCGCCCGCGCCTCCGCCGTCATGGCGGAGTGCTCCGCGCTGGCGGCCGGCCGCATGGCCACGGCGGCGGAGTAGGCCATGGCGTTCTTCTGGTCCACCTATCTCTGGCCCGCGATCATCATCGTCGCCGAAAGCCTCCTGCTGCTGGTCACGCTCCTGATCTTCATCGCCTACGTGCTTCTGGCCGACCGGAAGGTATGGGCGGCGGTGCAGATGCGGCGCGGGCCGAACGTCGTCGGGCCTTTCGGGCTGCTCCAATCCTTCGCCGACCTGCTGAAGTTCGTGGTCAAGGAGCCGATCATCCCGTCCGGCTCGAACAAGGTGATCTTCCTGCTGGCGCCGCTGGTGACGGCGACGCTGGCGCTATCGGCCTGGGCAGTGATGCCGCTAGCCCAGGGCTGGGTGATCGCCGACATCAATGTCGGCATCCTCTACATCTTCGCCATCTCGTCGATGGGCGTGTACGGCATCATCATGGCCGGCTGGGCGTCCAACTCGAAGTACGCCTTCCTCGGCGCGCTGCGATCGGCGGCGCAGATGGTTTCCTACGAGGTCTCGATCGGCTTCGTCCTGGTCACGGTCCTGCTTTGCGTCGGCTCGCTCAACCTCACGGATATCGTGCTGGCGCAAACGGAAGGGCTCGGCACGCATTTCGGCCTTGCCAACAGCCTGCTCGACTGGCACTGGCTGCCGCTCTTCCCGATGTTCATCATCTTCTTCATCTCGGCACTGGCGGAGACCAACCGGCCGCCCTTCGACCTGGTCGAGGCGGAGTCGGAACTGGTCGCCGGCTTCCACGTCGAATATTCCTCGACGCCGTTCCTGCTCTTCTTCCTCGGGGAATATGTCGCGATCGTGCTGATGTGCGCGCTCGCTACCGTTCTCTTCCTCGGCGGCTGGCTGCCGCCGGTGGCCATCGCTCCCTTCACGTGGATACCGGGCATCATCTGGTTCGTCCTGAAGGGCTCCTTCATGTTCTTCATGTTCGCGATGGTGAAGGCGTTCGTGCCGCGCTACCGCTACGACCAGTTGATGCGACTCGGCTGGAAGGTGTTCCTGCCGATCTCGCTGGCCATGGTCGTGATCGTGGCGCTGGTCCTGAAGGTCACCGGCTGGGGAGGGGCATGATGCGTCTCGATCGTTCCGCCCGTTCCCTGTTCCTGCGCGAGTTCGTCAGCGCCTTCTTCCTGTCGATGCGCTACTTCTTCGCCAAGAAGGCGACGATCAACTATCCGTTCGAGAAGGGCGACACGAGCCCGCGCTTCCGCGGCGAGCATGCGCTCCGCCGCTATCCGAACGGCGAGGAACGCTGCATTGCCTGCAAGCTGTGCGAGGCGATCTGCCCGGCGCAGGCGATCACCATCGAGGCCGGCCCGCGCCGCAATGACGGCACCCGGCGCACGACCCGCTACGACATCGACATGGTGAAGTGCATCTATTGCGGCTTCTGCCAGGAGGCCTGCCCGGTGGACGCGATCGTCGAGGGGCCGAACTTCGAATACGCGACGGAGACACGCGAGGAGCTGTACTACGACAAGGCCAAGCTGCTCGCGAACGGCGACCGCTGGGAGCAGGAGCTTGCCCGCAACATCGCCCTGGACTCGCCCTACCGATGATCATCCCGACCATCTTCTTCTATGTGTTCTCGGCCGTGATCATCGCGTCGGCGATGATGGTCATCGGCTCGCGCAATCCCGTGCATTCGGTGCTTTTCCTGATCCTCGCCTTCTTCAACGCCGCCGGCCTGTTCATGCTGCTCGGGGCCGAGTTCCTGGCGATGATCCTCGTGATCGTCTACGTCGGCGCGGTGGCGGTTCTCTTCCTCTTCGTGGTGATGATGCTCGACGTCGATTTCGTCGAGCTGCGCCAGGGCTTCCTTACCTACCTGCCGATCGGGGCCTTGGTTGGCGTCGTCCTGCTGGCGGAACTGCTGATCGTGCTGGGTGGCTGGGTCTTCGCTCCGGGAATGGCGACCGCCCCGGTTTCGCCCATCGGCGGGCTGTCCAATACCGCTGCGATCGGGAACCTGCTCTACACGCGCTATGCCTTCTATTTCCAGGCGTCGGGAATGGTGCTGCTCGTCGCCATGGTCGGCGCCATCGTGCTGACGCTCCGCCACAAGCCGACCGCCAAGCGCCAGTCGGTTGCGGTGCAGGTCGGGCGCGACCCGCGCACGGCGGTCGAGGTGCGCAAGGTTGAATCGGGGAGGGGGATCTGATGTCCGTCGGCCTGCCGCACTACCTCACCGTCGCCGCGATATTGTTCACCCTCGGCATCTTCGGCATCTTCATCAACCGCAAGAACATCATCGTCATCCTGATGTCGGTCGAGCTGATCCTGCTCGCCGTCAACATCAACCTCGTCGCCTTTTCGTCCTTCCTCGGCGATCTCGTCGGCCAGATCTACGCGCTGTTCGTGCTGACGGTGGCCGCGGCGGAAGCGGCAATCGGCCTCGCAATCCTCGTTGCGTTCTACCGCAATCGCGGTTCGATCGCGGTCGAGGACGTCAACATGATGAAGGGCTGAGCGGGCGAATGTACCAGGCAATCGTCTTCCTGCCGCTCCTCGGCGCTATCATTGCCGGGCTGGTCACGATTGTCGGCGCCGCGCGCCGGCATCCGGGCGGCGACGCGCCGGCGGGTGCCGAGAACCACATGGCCGATGAAGGGCCGCACCTCGGCCCGCCGCCGGTGACGGGCGGTGGCGTCATTGCCGCAACCCATCACGCGCACCACGACGGCGACGAGGACGACCTCGATCATGTCCACCACGTTCCCGCGGCGCTTGGCGCACGGCCGGTGGAGTTGATTACGTCCGGGCTCCTGGTGGTGTCGGCGCTGCTGTCGTGGATCGCGTTCTTCACGGTCGGCTTCGGTTCGGCTCCGGGCGACCTGCCGCAGCGCGTGCCGGTGCTGACCTGGTTCACCTCGGGAACCCTCTCGGTCGACTGGGCCTTCCGCATCGACACGCTGACCGCGGTGATGCTGGTCGTGGTGACGACGGTGTCGTCGCTCGTTCACATCTATTCGATCGGCTACATGGCGCACGACGCGCACCGGCCGCGCTTCTTCGCCTACCTCTCAATGTTCACCTTCGCCATGCTGGCGCTGGTCACCGCCGACAATCTCGTCCAGCTCTTTTTCGGCTGGGAGGGCGTCGGCCTCGCCTCCTACCTTCTGATCGGGTTCTGGTACCTGCGGCCCTCCGCCAATGCGGCGGCGATCAAGGCTTTCGTCGTCAACCGGGTCGGCGACTTCGGCTTCACGCTTGGCATCTTCGCGGTCTTCTTCCTTTTCCATGGCGTCGACTACGAGACCATCTTCAACAATGCCCAGTCGGTGGTCGGCACCAAGCTGCACTTCCTGTCGTGGGACTTCGACGCCATCACCATCGTCTGCCTGCTCCTCTTCATGGGAGCGATGGGCAAGTCGGCGCAGTTCCTGCTGCATACCTGGCTACCCGACGCGATGGAGGGGCCGACGCCGGTCTCGGCGCTGATCCATGCCGCCACCATGGTCACCGCCGGCGTGTTCATGGTCGCGCGGCTCTCGCCGATCTTCGACCTGTCGCCGGTCGCGCTCGGCGTGGTCATCTTCTTCGGCGCCACTACCGCCTTCTTCGCGGCGACCGTCGGCTTGGTGCAGAACGACATAAAGCGCGTGATCGCCTATTCGACCTGCTCGCAGCTCGGCTACATGTTCGTCGGCCTCGGCGTCGGCGCCTATCCGACCGGCATGTTCCATCTCTTCACCCATGCCTTCTTCAAGGCGCTCCTCTTCCTGGGCGCCGGCGCGGTCATCCATGCCGTCTCCGACGAGCAGGACATGCGGAAGATGGGCGGCCTGCGCACCCACATTCCGATCACCTACTGGATGATGGTCATCGGCACGCTGGCGCTTACCGGCTTTCCGTTCACCGCCGGCTATTTCTCGAAGGACGCGATCATCGAGGCGGCGTTCGTCAGCCACAGTTCCGTAGCCGGCTACGGGTTTGTCCTGACCGTGGTGGCGGCGCTGATGACCAGCTTCTACTCGTGGCGTCTGATCTTCCTCACCTTCCACGGGCGGCCGAATGCCTCGCCGGAAGTGATGCGGCATGTCCACGAGTCGCCTTACGTCATGCTGGTCCCGCTGTTCGTTCTCGCGGCGGGCGCGCTGCTCGCCGGCCTCATCTTCACCGGCACGTTCATCGGCGGGGAGAGCGGCGCGTTCTGGAAGGGCGCCGTGTTCGCCGGCCCCGACAATCACGTGCTCGCCGACATGGAGCACGCGGCGTGGTGGGTGAGCCTGTTGCCGACGCTGATGATGGTGATCGGCTTCGGGGTGGCGGTCTATTTCTACCTGATCGCACCGGAAGTGCCGCGCCGGCTGGCCGCGCGCCACGACTGGCTCTACCGCTTCCTGCTCAACAAATGGTACTTCGACGAGCTCTACGATTTCATCTTCGTTCGCCCGGCGAAGTGGCTTGGCCGGTTCCTGTGGAAGAAGGGCGACGGCTGGGCGATCGACGGGTTCGGGCCGGACGGGATTTCGGCCCGCGTTCTCGACGTAACCAACCGGGTGGTCCGCCTGCAGTCCGGTTATCTCTATCACTACGCTTTCGCCATGCTGATCGGCGTGGCGGCGCTGGTCACCTACATCATGTTCGCGGCTTAGAGGATCACGGATGACCGGCTGGCCGATCCTCTCGACCGTCACTTTCCTGCCGCTGGTGGGTGCGGTGCTCGTCCTGCTTATCCGCGGCGACGACGCGGCGTCGCGCCGCAACATCTTCTACATCGCGCTGTGGACGACGACGGTCACTTTCATCCTGTCCCTGTTCATCTGGGCGAAGTTCGATCCCGCGGATGCCGGGTTCCAGATGGTCGAGCGCGTGCCGTGGCTGGCGCCGGACTTCGGCGTCTATGCCCTCGGCGTCGACGGCATCTCGATGCTCTTCGTGATTCTGACGACGGCTTTGATGCCGCTCTGTATCCTCGCCAGCCGGCTAAACGTCACCCGCAGCTTCCGCGAGTACATGATCGCGTTCCTGGTGCTCGAGACGCTGATGATCGGCGTCTTCACCTCGCTCGACCTGGTGCTCTTCTACGTCTTCTTCGAAGGCGGGCTGATCCCGATGTTCCTGATCATCGGCATCTGGGGCGGGCCGCGGCGCGTCTATGCCAGCTTCAAGTTCTTCCTCTATACGCTGCTCGGCTCGGTGCTCATGCTGCTCGCCATCCTGGGGATGTACTGGCAGGCCGGCACAACCGACATCCCGACGCTGCTCAACTACAATTTCCCGGCGTCGATGCAGACCTGGCTATGGATCGCCTTCTTCGCCAGCTTCGCGGTGAAGATGCCGATGTGGCCGGTGCACACCTGGCTGCCGGACGCCCATGTCGAGGCGCCGACCGCCGGTTCGGTCATTCTCGCCGCCATCCTGTTGAAGATGGGCGGCTACGGGTTCCTGCGCTTCTCGGTGGCGATGTTCCCGCTCGCCTCTGCGCAGCTGGCGCCGTTCATCTTCACGCTGTCGGTGGTCGCCGTGGTCTACACGTCCCTGGTCGCGCTGATGCAGGAGGACGTGAAGAAGCTCATCGCCTATTCGTCGGTGGCGCACATGGGCTTCGTGACCATGGGCATCTTCGCCGCCAACGCCCAGGGCATCCAGGGCGGCATCTTCCAGATGCTCTCGCACGGCATCGTTTCGGGCGCGCTGTTCCTCTGCGTCGGCGTGGTCTACGACCGCATGCACACGCGCGAGATCGCGGCCTATGGCGGGCTGGTCAACCGGATGCCGGTCTATGCCACGCTGTTCATGATCTTCACCTTCGCGAATATCGGACTGCCCGGGACGAGCGGCTTCGTCGGCGAGTTCCTGTCGCTGATCGGTACCTTCCAGGTGAATTCGTGGGTGGCGTTCATCGCCACGACCGGCGTCATCCTCTCGGCGGCCTATGCGCTCTGGCTCTATCGGCGCATGATCTTCGGGGCGCTGGAGAAGGCGAGCCTCCGCTCTATTCTCGACCTGTCGGCGCGCGAGCGGGTATTGCTGGTGCCGCTGGCGGTCCTCGCTATTTTCTTCGGTTTCTTCCCGTCGCCGATCATGAATGTCACTGCCGCCGCGGTGGACAAGCTGGTCAGCAACTACCAAGCCGCGCTGTCGGCGGCCGGCAAGCTCGCCGCGATCGTTCACTGAGGCCGATCTGATGCCGACCGATATCTCGTCCCTCGCGAACGTCATGCCGGCGCTCCCGGAGATAGTGCTGGCCGTCGGCGCGCTGATCCTGCTGACCGTCGGCGCGCTCTGGGGCGAGCGTTCGACGCCGATCGTGACCGGCCTGTCGATTGCCCTCATTGCGGTCGCGGCGATTGCGCTCCTCGTCCTGCCGGCGGCCGGGCCGGCCTTCAACGGCGCGTTCCTCCTCGATCCTTTTGCCCGGCTGATGAAGGTGCTCGTGCTGATCGGCTCGGGCGTCAGCATCATCATGTCGACCCATTACATGCGGGCGGCGAAGATCGACCGCTTCGAGTATCCCATCCTCATCGTCATCGCGACGCTCGGCATGATGATGATGATCTCGGCCAGCGACCTGATTGCCCTCTATCTCGGCCTCGAACTGCAGTCGCTGGCGCTGTACGTCATCGCGGCGATCAACCGCGATTCGCTGCGCTCGACGGAAGCGGGCCTCAAGTACTTCGTCCTCGGCGCGCTCTCCTCGGGGATGCTGCTCTACGGATCGTCCCTCATCTACGGCTTCACCGGCCAGACCAGCTTTGCCGGTATCGCCGCCGCCATCCATGGCCATCCGGCTTCGATCGGCCTCGTCTTTGGCCTGGTGTTTCTGATCGCCGGGCTTGCCTTCAAGGTTTCGGCGGTGCCGTTCCACATGTGGACGCCCGACGTCTATGAGGGGGCGCCGACGCCGGTCACGGCGTTCTTCGCCGCCGCGCCGAAGGTCGCCGCGATGGCGCTGTTCGTGCGCGCCGTGGTCACTCCGTTCGGGCCGATCGCGGCCGACTGGCAGCAGATCATCGCCTTCATCGCCATCGCCTCGATGGTGCTCGGCGCGTTTGCGGCCATCGGCCAGCGCAACATCAAGCGGCTGATGGCCTACTCGTCGATCGGCCATATGGGCTATGCGCTGGTCGGGCTTGCCGCCGGCAACCAGGCGGGCGTGCAGGGGGTGATCATCTACCTGCTGATCTACCTCGCCATGAACCTCGGCACGTTCGCGTGCATCCTTGCCATGCGCCGTTCGACCGGGCCGGTCGAGGACATCAGCGACCTTGCCGGTCTCGCCAAGACCAATCCGATGATGGCGTTCATGCTGGCGATGCTGCTCTTCTCGCTCGCCGGGATTCCGCCGCTCGCCGGGTTCTTCGCCAAGTTCTACGTGTTCCTCGCGGCGATCCATTCGGGACTCTATATTCTCGCCGTGATCGGCGTTCTCGCCAGCGTGGTCGGCGCCTACTACTACCTGCGCATCGTCAAGCTCATGTATTTCGACGAACCGGTCGGCAAGTTCGAGCCGATGGCGACGGAGCTGCGCGTCGTCCTTGGGGTGTCGGGCGCCTTCGTCCTCCTGTTCGTGTTCATCGCCGGCCAGATCGGCGGTGCGGCGGAGCTGGCCGCCAAGACCTTCTTCTGATGGCGGACCGGCCAGCGCTTCCTGCCGGCTTTCGCCGCCGGGCTTTCGACG
>JBBQGL010000101.1:0-15879 GCA_038323025.1 Hyphomicrobiales bacterium | reverse complement strand
GTTGTTGGGGACGCGGAGAAGCGCCTCCGCCAGCACCATCAGCGCCAGCCCCTCCGGCGTCGACAGCCCGAACTCGCGCAGGAAATCGTCGAGGTCACCGATCACGCCGGAGTGGGCGCGGATCGCCTCGATGTAGCGGGTGGCCCGGATGTCGATCCGGCGCTCGGTCGCTTCGTCGAGGCGCGTCCCGGCGATGAACCGGCGGATCAGCGCCGCGTCGTCGGGGAGCGTAAGGGGCGTCGAAGACCGGAAGGGAAGATCGGGAAGGCATCGTTTGATACTAGCCTGCTTCGGCGGACTCGCCAGTTACCCTGTTGCCCCGGCAGGGGTATCTGGCCTAATTCCGCGATGTTCAGGAACGCGAACGTTTCGAGGCCTGCCATGCGCCGGAAATTGCTTGCCACCCCGGTCTTTGCCGTACTCGCCCTGCTCGCTGCGTGTTCGGGCGGCGACAGCGGGCCTTACCTGGCGCTGAGCGGCGGCGGCTTCATGTTCAACTACCGCGTGGCGGAGGCGACGGCGAGCTTCGTCCTGGCGGTCCTGCGGCCCCTGCCCGACGGCGCCACCATCGAGGCGACGCTCGAGAATCCCGCCGGCGGCGCGCCGGTCGTCGTGCGGCGGACGGCAGCGAGAAACGACAAGCGGCTCGACTTCGACACGCCGGCCCTGCACGGCATCAAGGCCGACAAGGACTACCTGATGACCATCCGGCTGGTCGGCGCGGACGGCAAGGAATTGCAGAAGATCGAGAAGAACTTCCGTTCCAACATCGACGAGAGCGTGCTGCCGGAAAAGCCCCTCACCATCGGCCCCGGCTACACCCCCAATCCCGAATTGCCGCCGCCGGGCGCGCCGGCCCAATAGGTCCGGGCGATCAGCGCTTCGGCTTGGCCGGCCGGCCGCCGCGCGCCGGGCGCTGAGGCGTGGTTCGCCGCCGCGCGGGTTTCGCCAGCCGGCGGGCGGCAATCGCCGCCGACGGCTTCCGGCGGGGAGCGGGCTTCGCCCGCTTCGAAACCGCAGGCTTCTTCGCCGCCGGCCGTTTTGGCCTCGCCGGCGCCTTTGCCGCGGGTTTCTTCACGGCGGCGGCTTTCCGCGTCGCGGCCGGCTGCTTGACCTTCGCTGCAGCCTTCCGTTTGGGCCTGGCCGGCGTCGCCTTGCGCCCGGCCGCATCCCAACCTTCGCGGATATTGCGATAGCCATCCCGGTAAACCGCCTCCGGCCCTTCCGACAGGTCGCGCCAGATCTTGGTCGCAGCTCCGAGCGCCGGCAGTGACCTGCCGAACGCTTCGATGGTCAGCCAGCCGTCATAGCCGGAATCGCGGATCGCCTTGTAGGTGGCGGCCCAGGGGACGTGACCGCGCCCCGGAACGCCACGATCGTTCTCGGAAATGTGGACGTGGATGACGTGCCCGGCGTTGCGGGTGAAGGCGCCGACGGGATCGGCCTCCTCGATATTGGCGTGGAACGTATCGTACATCGCCTGGATGGCGGGATGGCCGACGGAGGCGACGTATCTGCCGAGGTCGTCCATGGTGTTGGCGAAGTAGCACTCGAAGCGGTTGATCGCCTCCAGCGCAAGCCGCACGCCGCGCGCCGCCGCGATATCGCCGACCTCGCGATGGAACTCGCGGGCGCGCTCGCGTTCGGCTTCGGTCGGCGGGTTGCCGGAGAAATGGCCGAGGGTGGAGTGCATCGGCCCGCCGACGATCTTCGCGCCCATGGCGGCGCAACAGTCGAGGACCCAGGTCAGGTATTCCTTGCCGCGCTTGCGGTCCTCGGGGTTCTCCGACAGCGGGTTCTGGTCCAGGCCGCCGATGACCGTGATGCCGGTGCGCTCGAGGCCGACGTCGTCGAGCAGCCGGCCGAGCCCGGTGAAATATTCCGGCGTGCCTTCGAAGATCGGGATCTCGACGCCGTGGTAGCCGGTCCGCTTGATGTCCTCCAGGATGTGGCGATGGGCTTCGGTGACGTGCGTCGTCCAAAGCATCATGTCGAAGCCGATTTTCACGCGCATTTCCCCCCGGTTATTGTTGGCCAACGGCATGGGAGGCGAGGTTGTAGCGAAGGTCAAGTGCGGTTCATCGTCCGGCTCCCTTCGCCAGGCCACCGGTTCTGCCACCTCCTCGTGGCGGGGAGCCTGCGTGAGTGGCGGGCCCGCACCGCGAGCCGCGCCTTTAATGGAAGGCAGTTCGGGCGTTTGGCTGCCCGTCAGCCGACCGTCGCCCCTGACGTGATGATGTCTTCCAGCCGGTCGTAGCTCCGCCTGACGCCCTTCTCCATGCCGGAAGCCATAGCGCCGTCGCGCGCGTCGCGCGTCGTGAAGCTGGTGATGATAGTGACCACCGTCGTGCCGCCGGATTCCTCGAAGGTCGTCGTGTTCAACGCTTCGCCCGGATACCAGGGCTCGTCGAAGCGCTCCGTCGCCACGATGCGGGCAGGCCCGGCGATCTCGCGGAAGATGCCGCCCATTCCCATGGTCCTGCCGTCGCCGTCATTTCGCCAGACATAGCGGTACGCGCCGCCGACGCGGAGGTCGATATCGCACACCGGCATCGACCAGCCGTCAGGCCCGAGGAGCCAGCGGCGAAGATAGTGCGGCTGCGTCCACGCCTCGAAGAGCCGTGCGCGCGGCGCTGCGAAGCCGCGGACGATCTCGATCTCGCGCTCGCCACGCGCCCTTATTCTGAACTCGCCAGATACGTTCATTTCGTTTCTCCTTTCGTCTTCGCTTTGGATTTCTTCGTCTTCCCGCTCTGCATCTCTTCAAGGAGCGCATCGAGGCGCTTGAAGCTCGGCTCCCAGAAGCGGCGGTATTCCTCGATCCACCCCGCCGCGTCGGCGAGCGGCCGGGCTTCAAGCCGGCAGGGGCGGCGCTGCCCGTCCCTGCCACGCGAGATGAGGCCCGCGGTCTCCAGCACCTTGAGATGCCGGGAAATCGCCGGCTGGCTCATGGCGAAGGGCCTCGCCAGGTCGTTGACCGAGGCCTCGCCCAGCGCCAGGCGGGCGAGGATTGCGCGCCGCGTCGGATCGGCGAGCGCAGCGAAAGTCGTGTCGAGACGGATGCCGCGGGAGGACATTTATAACCTGTATGTTATATAACATTCAGGTTATCTAATGGCCCGCACGACGGCTGTCAACAGCAGTGAAGGCGATCGGCGAGCGTCTTGCCGGACAAGGCCGGTGCGCGGCCGCGCTGGCAGAGCGCAACGAACTTTCGTAGTTTTCACTCGAACGGGAGGAAGTCATGCCGGAACTGCAGGGTCGTTGCGCCTGCGGGGCGATCCACTACAGCCTCGGCTCCCAGCCGATGTTCGTCCATTGCTGCCACTGTCGCGACTGCCAGCGCCAGACCGGGAGCGCCTTTGTCCTCAACGCCCTCATCGAGCGCGATCGGGTGCGGCTCCTTTCCGGCGCGACGCGCGGAATCCGCGTGCCGACCGACAGCGGCCGGCCGCACGAAATCCATCGCTGCCCGACCTGCGAGGTGGCGCTGTGGAGCCATTACGGCGGCAACGAGAAAATCGCGTTCGTCCGGATCGGAACGCTGGAGCAGCCGTCGACGCTCACGCCGGACGTGCACATCTACACGCGCTCGAAGCTTCCCTGGGTCACCCTTCCCCCCGGCGTGCCGGCCTTCGAGGCCTACTACGACTCGAAGAAGCTGTGGCCGGCGGAGAGTTTGGCGCGGCGGAAGGCCATCTTCGGGCAGTAGCCCTTGTGCGTGGTTCGAGGCTCGCAGGCTTAGCCTGCGAGCACCTCACCATGGCGGGCTTGGGGTTTGCCCGAACGCGAGGTCGAGCAGCATCGGACAGGAAGCGACAAATCACCCCATAGCCATGGTGAGGTGCTCGCCGCGGCGCGGCGAGCCTCGAACCACGCGCTTAAGGACTACACCTTCGTCCAGACGCCCCCGGCCTTGCTCGAAGCGAGCGCGGCCTCGACGAACTCCATGCCGACAAGCCCATCCTCGACCGTCGGGTAGACGACGGCCGGGTCGGGCTTCTTGCCTTCGCGGGCGGCGCGAATGGCGCGCGCGATCTCGCTGTAGATGTTGGCGAAGCCTTCCAGGTAGCCCTCGGGATGACCCGAGGGGACGCGGGTGACGCGGCCGGCCTCCGGGCCGGAGCCGGCGCCGCCGCGCGTGATCAGGCGCGGCGTCTGGCCGAGCTGGGAGAACCACAGGTAGTTCGGATCCTCCTGCCGCCATTCAAGGCCGCCCTTGGTGCCGTAAACGCGGAGCATGACGGCGTTCTCGTTGCCGGGCGCCACCTGGCTCGCCCAGAGCATGCCCTTGGCGCCGCCCTTCCAGCGCAGAAGGATGTTGTTGTTGTCGTCGTTGCGACGGCCCTTGACGAAGCTGGTGACGTCGGCGAGCAGCGAGTCGAGCTTCAGCCCGGTGACGAAGCAGGCGAGGTTGTAGGCATGGGTGCCGATGTCGCCGAGGGCGCCGGCGCCGGAGCGCTTCGGGTCGGTGCGCCATGAGGCCTGCTTCTGGCCGGTCTTCTCCAGCGGCTCGGTCAGCCAGTCCTGCGCGTACTCGGCCTGGACGATGCGCAGGTCGCCGATTTCGCCGGCGGCGATCATGGCGCGCGCCTGACGCACCATCGGATAGCCCGTGTAGTTGTGGGTAACCGCAAAGATCTTGCCGGTCTTCTTCGTCAGCTTCACCAGGTCGCGGGCTTCCGCCGTGGTCAGCGACAACGGCTTGTCGCAGATCACGTGGATGCCGGCGTTGAGGAACGCCGTCGCGATCGGCGCATGCATGTGGTTGGGCGTGACGATCGAGACCGCCTCGATGCCGTCGGCGCGGGCGGCCTCGGCCTCCGCCATTTCCTGGTAGGTGCCGTAGGAGCGATCCGGGTCGAGGCCGAGTTCCGCCGCCGAGGCGAGCGCCCGCTTCCGGTCGGCGGAGAGCGCGCCGGCGACCAGCTCGTACTGGTCGTCCATGCGCGCCGCCAGGCGATGCACGGCGCCGATGAAGGCGCCCTGCCCGCCGCCGACCATGCCGTAGCGAATGCGGCGCCCTTGAGCGGCGTCGCTGCGTCCCGTGACCATTGTCGTCTCCCCTACGCGATGCCGAGCATCTTCTTGTTGGCCTTAAGGTCGGTTCCGGCGTCGGCGAAATCGTCAAAGGCGCGCTCGGTGACCCGGATGATGTGCGCCTTGATGAACTCGGCGCCTTCGCGCGCGCCGTCTTCCGGATGCTTCAGGGCGCATTCCCATTCCAGCACCGCCCAGCGGTCGTAGTCGTATTCGGCGAGCTTCGAGAAGATGCCCTTGAAATCGACCTGGCCGTCGCCGAGCGAGCGGAAGCGGCCGGCGCGCTTCATCCAGGACTGGTAGCCGCTGTAGACGCCCTGCTTGCCGGTCGGATTGAACTCGGCATCCTTCACGTGGAAGGCAAAAATCCGCTCGTGATAGAAGTCGATGAACTCGAGGTAGTCGAGGCACTGCAGGACGAAGTGCGACGGGTCGTAGTTGATGCCGCAGCGCGGGTGGTTCTTCACCCGCTCGAGCAGCATCTCGAAGGTGACGCCGTCGAAGAGATCCTCGGTTGGGTGCAGTTCGAAGCCGACGTCGACCCCCTGCTCGTCGCAATAGTCGAAGATCGGGTGCCAGCGCTTCGCCAGCTCGTCGAAGGCCGTTTCAATCAGCCCGGGCGGCCGCTGCGGAAACGGATAGAGGAAGGGCCAGGCGAAGGCGCCAGAGAACGTTACCATGGTGTTGAGGCCGAGATTGCGGCAGGCCTTGGCGCCCATCTTGACCTGGTCGATGGCCCACTTGGTGCGGGCCTTCGGATTGCCGCGGTACTCCGGCGGGGCAAAGCCATCGAAACCGGTATCGTAGACCGGATTGACGGCGACAAGCTGACCCTGGAGATGCGTCGACAGCTCGGTAACCTCGAGGCCGTGCTCGGCGACGATGCCCTTCACCTCATCGCAGTAGGTCTTGCTGGTGGCGGCTTTCTTCAGGTCGAACAGGCGGCCGTCCCAGGTCGGGATCTGGATGCCCTTGTAGCCATACCCGGCCGCCCACTTGGCCATGCCCTTCAGCGAATTGTACGGCGCCGTATCACCAGCGAACTGGGCGAGCAGGATGCCCGGCCCCTTCATCGTCTTCATGTTTCCCCCTGATATTTTTCGGCGTCGATTGAGCCGTTCGACCAAAGTCCGTCTAGAGATAATCGTTGATCAGCCGTTCGAGAATTTCCTGCTTGCCGCTCTTCGGCTGCGGCTCGAGCTTGCGATTGAGCACGTACTCGGAGAGGTCGTCCAGCGACCGCTTGCCGGCGAGAATGGCCTTGCCTTCCTTGCCTTTCCATCCCGCGTAGCGGTCCTCGACGAAGGCATCGAGCTTGCCGTCCTTGATGATCTTCTCGGCGATGAGCAGGCCGCGGGCGCCGGCGTCCATCGAGCCGGCATGGGCGATGAGCAGATCGTCCGGATCGATCGACTGGCGGCGGATCTTGGCATCGAAGTTCATGCCGCCGGTGGTGAAGCCGCCCGCCTTGATGATGTAGTAGCAGGCCATCGCCAGCTCGGTGACGTTCATGGCGAACTGGTCCGTGTCCCAGCCGAGCAGGTAGTCGCCGCGGTTGAGGTCGAGCGAGCCGAAAATGCCGAGCGCGCCGGCGAGCGCGATCTCGTGCTCGAAGCTGTGGCCGGCGAGGATGGCGTGGTTCTGCTCGATGTTGATCTTGACCTGCTTTTCCAGGCCGAAGGCCTTGAGCATGCCGAAGATCGTGCCGACGTCGTAGTCGTACTGGTGCTTGGTCGGCTCCTTCGGCTTCGGCTCGATCAGGATCGTGCCCTTGAAGCCGATCTTCTGCTTGTGCTCAACCACCATGGTGAGGAAGCGTCCGAGCTGGTCGAGCTCGCGCTTGATGTCGGTGTTGAACAGGGTCTCGTAGCCTTCGCGCCCGCCCCAGAGCACGTAGTTGGCGCCGCCGAGCTCATGGGTCAGGTCGAGGGCGTTCTTCACCTGGGCCGCGGCATAGGCGAAGACCTCCGGGTCGGGATTGGTCGCCGCGCCCGCCATGAAGCGGCGGTTGGAGAAGAGGTTGGCGGTTCCCCAGAGGAGCTTGACCTTCGCCTTCTCCATTTTCCGCGCGAAAAGCTCGCCGATCTCGCGGACGTTCCGGTTCGACTCGTTGAGGGTGGCTCCCTCGGGGGCGATGTCACGGTCGTGGAAGGTGAAGAACGGGACGCCGAGGAGGCGGAACATCTCGAAGGCGACATCGGCCTTCTGGCGCGCGCCTTCCATGGGATCGGCGGTGTGCATCCACGGGCGGTTGAAGGTCTCGCCGCCGAAGGGATCGCCGCCCGGCCAGGTGAACGAATGCCAGTAGCAGACGGCGTAGCGGAGCTGGTCCTCCATGCGCTTGCCAAGGACCTGCTTGTCGGGGTCGTACCAGCGGAAGGCGGGACCGTCGGTCGCCTTGGGGCCCTTGTAGGCGATCGGCTTTTCCTGGGCGAAGAAACGGGCACTCATTTGGACGTCGCCTCCTTGATGGCGGGATAAAGGGCGCGATAGGCCTGATAGGCCTCGGCGAATGCGGGCACGAGTTTCCTGTCCGGCGCGATGGTCTCGCGGATCTTCGGCGGCGCGCAGACGGCGAACGGGTCGGCGCCCTCGGCGGCGCAGAGCCCAAGCCGGGCGGCGCCGAGGCCGGCGCCGAAGTCGCCCTCCTCGGGCACCTCGATGGTGATGTCGAGCGTGTCGGCGATGATCTTCAGCCAGCGGCGCGAGCGCGAGCCGCCACCGACGGCGAGCGCGCTCTTCACGTCGGCGCCGGCCTGGCGGAGCGCCGCGAGCGAGTCGGCGAAGGCGAAGGCGACGCCTTCCAACACCGCGCGGGCGAGCGCCGTCCGGTCGGCGGCATAGCTGAGGCCGGTGAAGCTGCCACGGATGGCGGCATCGTTGTGCGGGGTGCGCTCGCCACCGAGATAGGGAAGGAACGTCACCAATCCCGGCCCCTCGCGACCGGCTTCCAGCGGCCCGGTCAATGCGCCGGCGTCGGTGCCGAACACCCCGGCCAGCCAGTCGAGCGCGCCGGCTGCGGAGAGGATGACGCCCATCTGGTGCCAGGTGTTGGGCACGGCATGGCAGAACGCGTGCACGGCGGTTTCCGGGTCGGGCGAGAAGCGTGCGTTGGAGACGAAGAGCACGCCGGAGGTACCGAGCGACACGAAGGCCGTGCCCGGTCTCACCACGCCGACGCCGCATGCCGAGGCGGCGTTGTCGCCGCCGCCGCCGGCGACCACCGGACGGCCGGCGATGCCCCAGCGCCGAGCCAGTTCGGCGCGGACCTCGCCGGTCGCGGCTGAGCCCTCGTAGAGCTTCGGCATCTGCGAGCGCGACAGCCTGGTGGCGGCGAGGAGTTCGTCGCTCCAGTCGCGCTTGCCGACATCCAGCCAGGACGTGCCAGCGGAATCCGACATGTCCGAGGCGTGCTCGCCGGTGAGCCTGAGGCGCACGTAATCCTTGGGGAGGAGAACCATCGCCACCTTGGCGAACACCTGCGGTTCGTGGCGGGCGACCCAGACCAGCTTCGGCGCGGTGAAGCCGGGGAAGACGATATTGCCGGTGATCGAACGGAAGCGGGGATTGCGGTCGAGCCCGGCCGCTTCTTCCGCCGACCGCACATCGTTCCAGAGAATGCACGGCCGCAGCGGCTTGTCGCCCTTGTCGAGGAGGGTTGCGCCATGCATGTGGCCGGAAAGGCCGATGCCCTTGACCGCGCCCATCTCTTTCCTGTGCGAGGCGGCGAGCCCGTCGAGGACCGCCTCGCAGGCCGTCCACCAGCTCTCTGGATCCTGCTCCGACCAGCCGGAATGGGGCCGCGAAACCTCGAGCGGCGCCGTGCGGCTGGCGACGACCCGCTGGTCGCGGTCGATCAGCACGGCCTTCACCGAGGACGTGCCTATGTCGAGTCCGATGTACATCTGTTGGGCGCTCCCCCGACGCCCGCGTCCGTTTGATCACGGATCATCGCGGATAGCGATGTCCCTGCGGATACGCTCGATCGTGGCGACTGACCGGCGCCCTTTCCCGTTCTGATATCGCGGGCCCAAGGCTAATGCAATTCGGCTGCTCGACAGGCGTGGCGTGCCGACCGGCGACCCGGATCGAGCGCCCCGGATGCTGCTCCGCAGCAGGTGGCGCGAGGCCGGCAAACCGACTAGAACGGCCGCACCAGCCATTCCCGGACCAGCAGGCCATGATGAAGACCGAGACGGCGCCCGTTCGCCTTGCCGACTACCGCCCTCCCGACTTCGCCATCGAGACGGTCGATCTCGACTTCCATCTCGATCCCCACCACACGCGTGTGACTGCACGCCTGGTGCTGCGGCCGCGCTCCGTGGGCGCGACGACGCTGGTGCTCGGGGGCGACGAGCTGAAGCTGGTTTCGGTGAAGCTCGACGACGCAGCGCTTCCTCCCACCCGCTACCGGGCATCGCCGGCGCAGCTGACGATCACCGGCGTCCCGGAGCGGCAGTTCACGGTGGAAATCGTCACCGAGCTCGATCCGGCGGCCAATACCAAGCTGATGGGGCTCTACCGTTCCGGCAGCGCCTACTGCACGCAATGCGAGGCCGAGGGCTTCCGTCGGATCACCTATTTCCTCGACCGGCCGGATGTGCTTTCCGTCTACACGACGCGGGTCGAGGCGCCGAAAAGCGAAACCGCCCTCCTCTCCAACGGCAATCTCGTGGAACAGGGGGATGTGCCGGGCACGGACCGCCACTACGCCATCTGGCACGACCCCTTCCCGAAGCCGGCCTACCTGTTCGCGGTGGTGGCCGGCGACCTCGGCGTCGTCGAGGATACGTTCACGACCATGTCAGGCCGGAAGGTGGCGCTCCGCGTCTATTGCGAGCACCGCAAGGAGCACCGGTGCGGCTATGCCATGGAGGCGCTGAAGCGCTCGATGCGCTGGGACGAGACCGCCTTCGGCCTGGAGTATGATCTCGACATCTTCATGATCGTCGCCGTGTCGGACTTCAACATGGGCGCCATGGAGAACAAGGGCCTCAATATCTTCAACGACAAGTACGTGCTCGCCGACGGCGACACCGCGACCGACATCGACTTCGCCCACGTCGAAGGCGTCATCGCGCACGAGTATTTCCACAATTGGACAGGCAACAGAATCACTTGTCGCGACTGGTTCCAGCTCTGCCTGAAGGAAGGCCTGACGGTTTACCGCGACCAGGAATTCTCGGCTGACATGCGCTCGCGCGGCGTCAAGCGGATCAGCGACGTGCGCACCCTCCAGGCGCGCCAGTTCCCCGAGGACGCCGGCCCCCTCGCCCATCCGGTCCGCCCGGAAACCTATCACGAGATCAACAACTTCTACACGCCGACGGTCTACGAGAAGGGCGCGGAGGTGGTCCGCATGCTGCGCACCATTCTCGGCGACGAGGGCTTCCGCAAGGGCATGGACCTGTACTTCCGGCGCCATGACGGCGAAGCCGCCACGGTGGAGGATTTCCTCGCCGCCTTCGCCGACGAGAGCGGCGCCGACCTCACCCAGTTCAAGCTCTGGTATTCCCAGTCCGGCACGCCCGAGATCGTCGCCCGCGGCCAGTACGACGAGCGCAAGCGAACCTATACGCTGAACCTCAGCCAGACCTGCCCGCCGACGCCGGGACAGAAGATCAAGCAGCCGATGCACATCCCGGTGCGCTTCGGCCTGGTGGGGCCGAACGGCGCCGATCTCGACTACGAGTCGGCGTCGGGCGCGCGGGTCGACGGCGACGTGATCCACCTGACCGAGGCAAGCCAGTCGGTCGTCTTCCGCGGCGTCTCGACAGCGCCGGTGCCGTCTCTGCTCCGTGGCTTCTCGGCGCCGGTTCGCCTGTCGATCGACCTTACCCCGGAGGAGCTTCTCTTCCTCGTCCGCGCCGATGCCGATCCGTACAATCGCTGGCAGTCGGCGCAGATGCTCGCCTACCGCACGCTTATCGCCGGCAGCGCCGCGGCGGCGCGGGGCGAACCGGTCGAAACCGACCGGGCGTTCATCGATGCCCTCGGCGAGGTCGCCTCGAACGAGGACCTCGAGCCCGCCTTCCGCGCGCAAGTCCTCCAGCTTCCCGGCGAGGCCGACGTCGCCCGCGAGATCGGCCACGACGTCGACCCCGACGCGATCCTGACGGCCCGGCGGCGCCTGCGGTCCGCGATCGCCGGGAGGATCGGCGCGTCGCTTTCCGCGCTGGTCGGGCGGCTGACCGACCACCGGCCGTTTTCTCCCGATGCCGCGGCGGCGGGGAGACGGGCCCTCGCCAACACCGCTCTCGACCTGCTGGTTGCGGGCGGCGACCGCGATGCGATCGAGCGAGTCGTGGCGCGCTGTTCCGGCGCCGACAACATGACCGACCGGCTTGCGGCCGTCTCCATCCTGACCCATGCCGCGCTGCCCGAGCGTCACGCCGCCCTGCAGGCTTTCCGCGACCGCTACCGCGACGATCCCCTCGTCCTCGACAAGTGGCTGTCGCTCGAGGCAACCGTCCCGGCGCCGGAGACACTCGAGCGCGTGCGCGCGCTCCTCGCCGAACCGTCCTTTGCCGCGACCAATCCGAACCGCATCCGCGCCCTCGTCGGCGCGTTCGCCAGCGGCAACCAGACGCAATTCAACCGCGCCGACGGGGCCGGCTACGAGTTCCTCGCCGACTTCGTCCTCGACCTCGACAGGCGCAATCCGCAAACCGCGGCGCGGCTGCTGGTGAGCTTCCGCTCGTGGCGGGCCCTGGAGGAGCGTCGCCGGCACCGCGCCGGCCAGGCGCTCCGGCGGATCGCCGACGCCGAAAAGCTGTCGCCGGACGTGACCGATATCGTCACGCGGACGCTTGCCTGAGCGACGCCGGCAACTGGTCTACGAATTGTTAATTTGACTCTGGACAACTCGATTCGCGTCGATTCAAATGCGGTGATTCGGGCGTGGCGTTTCCCCGGCAGTTTCACCCAAAATCGAGGGGCCCCGCATGGCGGAGGCTGAGGCGGCGGCGCCGCCTGTCGCGAAACGTTTGTCTTTTTCCTGGCTGAGCCTGCCGCGCCGGGCGATCGTTTCCGGCCATGCGACATTGCTGGCGCAGCCGGCCTACCAGCGCCTGCTGGCGGCCGAACCGCTGCTCCGCCGGCTGATCCCTATCCTGATCGCGATCTTCCTGATCATGGTCGGGCTGGCGCGCGTGGTCGAACTGTCGCAACTGAAAGCCGAGCGCGAATACGAGGCGCGCGAGACCATCGGCATGATGGCGACGGTCCTCTCCAGCGCCATCGACAAGGCGCACACCGACCCCACCACGGCGCCCACCCGCGATGAACTCGCCGACGCCCTGGCGAAGGCCCTGCCGCCCGGAGCCACCGGCTCGGGGCGCCGCATCTACCTCACCGACCGCGACGGCAAGGTCGTGGCGGTCGCGCCGGCCGCGGCGGAAGTCGAGAACGTCTCGCTGAATACGATTATCGGCGAAGCCCAGCCGCTCACGACGTTCGGCGCGCGCGCCGGCGTGCTGGAGATCGGCCTGGCCAGCGGCAATTCGGCGCTGGCGACCGTCCGCTTCCTCGACAACGCCGCCGGATCGGTGGCGGTCGTCCAGCCGATGGCCAACGTCTTTGACGACTGGCGGGCCGACGTCTCGCTCAATGTCGCCATCTTCGTCGGCACCAGCGCCATCCTGCTTGTGCTGCTCTACGCCTATTTCGCCCAGGCCAGCCGCGCCGTGGAGGCCGACCGCATCTACGGCGAGACGCAGCAGCGGTTCGAGACGGCGCTGGCGCGCGGCCGCTGCGGCCTTTGGGACTGGGATCTGGCGCGCGGACGCATGTTCTGGTCGCGCTCGATGTTCGAGATCCTCGGCCTCGCGCCGCGCGATGCGCTTCTCGGCTTCGGCGAGGTCAACCGGCTGATGCATCCCGAGGACGGCGACTTGATGGGCCTCGCCGAGTCGCTCTATGCCGCCGGCGAGGCGACGGTCGACCGCATGTTCCGCATGCACCATGCCGACGGCCGCTGGCTGTGGCTGCGCGCCCGCGCCGAACTCGTCGACCGCGACAGCGGCGAGCCGCACCTGATCGGCATCGCCGTCGATGTCACCGAGCAGATGACCCTGGTCGAGCGCTCGAAGACCGCCGACATTCGCCTGCGCGATGCCATCGAGACGATCTCCGAGGCCTTCGTGCTCTGGGACGCCGACAACCGCCTCGTGATGTGCAACTCGAAGTACCAGCAGCTGCACGGCATGCCCGATGCCGCGCTTCTGCCCGGCACGCCCTATGCCGACGTGATCGCCGCCGGCCGGAAACCGCTGGTCCGCTCGCAGGTGATCAGCGAGGGCCGGCCGGAGGAAGGCGCCCGCAGCTTCGAGCTGCAACTCGAGGACGGCCGCTGGCTGCAGATCAACGAGCGCCGCACCAAGGACGGCGGCTTCGTCTCGGTCGGCACCGACATCACCCAGCTGAAGCGGCACGAAGGCAAGCTGATCGACGGCGAGCGCCGCCTGATGGCAACCATCGCCGACCTCCGCCAATCGCGCCAGAAACTGGAGCTGCAGGCGCAGCAGATGGTCGACCTCGCGGAAAAATACGCCGAGGAAAAGGATCGCGCCGAGGAGGCGAACAAGACCAAGTCCGAGTTCCTCGCCAACATCAGCCACGAATTGCGCACGCCGCTGAACGCCATCATCGGCTTCTCGGAGATCATGCAGTCGGGAATGTTCGGCGCGCTCGGCTCGGCCAAGTACCTCGAATACTCGCAGGACATCCACCACAGCGGCACTTACCTCCTCGGAGTCATCAACGACATCCTCGACATGTCGCGGATCGAGGCCGGAAGACTTTCGCTCGACTTCGAAGACCTGGTTCTCGACGATCTGGTCGATGAATCCATCCGCATCGTCTCGATGCAGGCGGCGGCGCAGCGGATCGAGGTGCTGACCGAGGTCGGTCAGAACCTCCGGATGCGCGGCGACCGCCGGGCGCTGAAGCAGATCATGCTCAACCTTCTCTCCAACGCCGTGAAGTTTACCCACGCCGGCGGGCGCATCACGGTGCGCGCGCGCTCGACCGGAACCGCGGTGACCTTCTCGGTCGAGGACACCGGGATCGGGATTCCGAAGGACGCGCTGAAGAAGCTCGGTCGCCCGTTCGAGCAGGTCGGCAACCAGTTCACCAAGAGCCACCGGGGCTCCGGCCTCGGGCTCGCCATCACCTCGTCGCTCGCCGAGCTTCATGGCGGCGCGATGCGCATCCGGTCGCGAGAGGGCTATGGCACGATCGTCTCGGTCCGCCTGCCGGTCAGCCTCACCCGCCAGCAGGTCGCCGCGTAAGCGGCGCTTTCATCCGGCCTTCGGCCCGGCCGGAGCCCCAACCGGCGCGATGATCCGCTCGAAGGCGGCGCGCACGGCGGCCTCCGTATCCCGCACATGCCGGTCGAGGGTGGGGAAGTCAGGCAACTCGCCGGCACGCGCCAGAAGCGCGAGCAGCCCGCGCGGGGCTTTCGCCGGGTCGAACGATCCGGTCGTGCAGAGCCGCAGGATCTGGATCAGGGCCTGGTAGAGACGCAGCGCCGGCAGCAGGATGTCGGCGTCCGCCGCCACCAGCACCCCGAGCTTCGCCGCCCCGACCAGCACCGCCTCGGTCTCCGTCGAGAGCAGTTCGGGATGCTCGTGGGCATGGAGAAGCTGCAGGTATTGCGCAATGAACTCGAGGTCGACCATGCCGCCCGCGGCGATCTTCAGGTCCCAGGCGCCCTCCCCGCCCTTCGCGTCCTCGATCAGGCCGCGCATTTCGAGCACGTCGCGGGCGAGCTTCCCCGGTTCGCGCTGCCGGCGCACGATCGCGGCGATGGTCTTCGCCGCCGCCGCGATCAGGTCGCCGTCGCCCGCAATCGGCCGCGCGCGGGTCAGCGCCATGTGCTCCCAGGTCCACGCTTCCTTCGTTTGATAGACGCGGAAGGCATCGATGTGGGTGGCGAGCGGCCCCGAATTGCCTGAAGGACGCAGGCGGAAATCGACCTGGTAGAGCGCGCCTTCTGCGGTCGGCACGGAGAGCGCCGCAACCAGACGCTGGGTCAGCCGGGCGAAATAGAGGCCGCCCGGAAGGGGCCGCTCGCCGTCCGAGGCCGCGGCGCTATCGTTGAAATCGTAAAGCAGGATCAGGTCGAGGTCGGAGGACGCCGTCATCTCGCGCCCGCCGAGTTTGCCGAGCGCGACGACCGCGACGCGCCCGCGCTTCATCTGGCCGTGGGTCGTCTCGAACCGCCGCCGCGCCGCATCGAGGAGCGCCGCGACGATCACGTCGGCCAGATCGGCAAAGACGTAGCCCGCCTCGCGCGCGCCGAGGGCACCGGCGAGCACGCGGACGCCGATGAGGAACCCCTGTTCCTGCGCGAAGACGCGCACGAGATCGAGTTCTCCCTCGTAGGAACGGGCGCCGGAGAGGCTCGCCGCCAGCCGCGAGCGCAGCGCTTCGCGATTGGGCACTTGGCCGAAGAAGGCCGGCTCGATCAGCGCGTCGAGCACATGCGCGCGCTGGATCACCGTCTCGGCAAGGCGCGGCGCGGTCCCCATAATCAGGGCAAGAAGCGAAAGCAGGCCGCGGTTTGAGCTGAGCAACGAGAAGAGCTGCACCCCGGCCGGGAGCCTGGCGAGGAAGCGGTCGAAGGCACCGAAGGCGGCATCGGCGTTGTCCGTGCCGGCGAGCGCATCGAGCAGGGCCGGGGTGATCTCGGTCAGGCGCTCGCGAGCGGTTGCCGAGCGCATCGCGGGGTAGCGGCCGAAATGCCACGCGCGGACGGTCCGCGTCACCTGCGCCGGATCGGCGTAGCCGAGGCGGGAAAGCGTGGCGAGCGTGTCGGGATCGTCGGTGTCGCCCGTG
>JBBQGL010000100.1:0-16086 GCA_038323025.1 Hyphomicrobiales bacterium | reverse complement strand
GCGATACCCGCTCCGCCCCTCAAACGCGTTCATCAGGTTCCAGCCCACGCCGCGGTGAAAAATACGCCGAGCAGAACCGCGACCGTCTTCACCCCGAAGCCAAGCCAATACCGAAATCCGTAAGCTCATGAATAAGGGCGGTTAACCGTTTCCGAGGCCGCCGCCCTCATCTCGTGGACCTACAATCTCGGCGAAGGCAACCTTGCTTCGTCGACAATGTTGAAGCGCATCAACGCAAACGCTAAGTCCGACGTGCCTGACGAAATGCGAAAGTGGATCAACCAAGCAGGGAAGCCGCTCCTCGGCCTGCTTAGGCGGCGATGGGCGGAGGCGGCCATTTTCAAGGGAATGGACGGAAAGGACGCGGTCACCCGCGCTTGGAATGAAATCGATGACTTGAGCGACTGGCCGCCGTTCTGAGGCGGCGCTCGATCGATCCTCCGACGCAACTGCGTCGTTAACTCGTCGCGATCGCGTTCGGAGTCCGTTACGCGATCGCGCCAAAGAACCCGTCGCCGCCCGCCAGCCTGACGGTCCGCCCTTCGAGGATACCGGAGAAGCCGTGGCCGGAGATCGCCGTGGCCGATCTGCCGGCCGGCAGGGCGAACGAGACATCCGCAGCGCTGAGATTGAAGGCCACGACCAGGCGCTCGCCTTCTCCCTCGCGGATGAAGGCGAGGACGTTTCCCGGCGCGTCAATCAGCTCGATGTTGCCCCGCATCAGCGCCGGATGCGAACGCCGGAAGGCGAGCAGGCGGCGATAGTGCGCCAGCACCGAGGCAGGGTCGCCGGCCTCGCGATTGACGGCGCGGGCGATGTGCTCGGGCGCCACCGGCAGCCAGGGTTTCGCTTCACTGAAGCCGCCGTTCGGCGCGTTCGATTCCCAGACCATCGGCGTGCGGCAGCCGTCGCGGCCCTTGAACTCGGGCCAGAAGCGGATGCCGTAGGGATCGGCGAGGTCGCTGAACTGCAGCACCGCCTCGGTCAGGCCGAGCTCCTCGCCCTGGTACAGGCAGACCGAGCCGCGCAGCGACAGGAGGACGCCGGCGGCGAGTTTGGCCAGCCGGTCCGCATCGAGACCGGTTGCCCCGGCCCAGCGCGTGACGTGGCGGGGAATGTCGTGATTGGAGAACGCCCAGCACGGCCAGCCATCGCCGACGATCGCCTCGAAGGCGGCGATGCGCTCGCGGAAATGCGCAGCGGTGAAGACCGGGCTGAGGAAGTCGAAGGTGTAGCACATGTGCAGCTTGTCGCCGCCCGACGTGTAGGCCGCCATCGTCTTCAGCGAGCGCGGACCGTCGCCGATCTCGCCGACCGTCGTCCTTCCGGGGTAGCGGTCGAGGAGCGCGCGCAGCCGGGCGAGGAAGAGCAGGTTCTCCGGCTGGCTCTTGTCGTGGATGTGTTCCTGGTAGCTGTACGGATTGACCGCAGGCGCCTCCGGCGAGTTGTGATCGGAGGCGGGCGGATTCGACTCGAGACCCTGCGAGTGGACGTAGAAGTTCACCGTGTCGAGGCGAAAACCGTCGACGCCGCGGTCGAGCCAGAACTTGCAGGCGTCGAGCAGCGCATCCTGGACCGCGGGGGTATGGAAATTGAGGTCCGGCTGCTCGACCAGAAAGTTATGGAAGTAGTATTGCAGCCGGCGCGTATCCCATTCCCAGGCCGGGCCGCCGAAGATCGAGAGCCAGTTATTGGGCGGCGTCCCGTCCGGCTTCGGCTCCGTCCAGACGTACCAGTCGGCCTTTGGATTGTCGCGACTGGCGCGGCTCTCCTTGAACCAGGGATGCTGGTCGGAGCTGTGCGACAGGACCTGGTCGATGATCACCTTGATGCCGAGGCGGTGCGCCTCGGCGATCATCCGGTCGAAATCGGCCAGCGAGCCGAAGAGCGGATCGACGGCCTCGTAGTCGGACACGTCGTAGCCGAAGTCCTTCATCGGCGACTTGAAGAAGGGCGCGATCCAGACGGCGTCGACGCCGAGGTCGGCGAGGTAGGCGAGACGGCGGGTGATGCCGGCGAGATCGCCGACGCCGTCTCCCGACGTGTCCTGGAACGAGCGCGGGTAGATCTCGTAGATGACGGCGCCGCGCCACCATTCATTACCGGCGGCGTGCGCCGGGCGCGGATTCTCGGGGGATGCCATTCCGCTTCTTTCGTCGGGGCTGCTCATGCCGGCCGCGGAAAGGCGAGGCCCTTGTCGTCGAAGACGTGCAGCCGGTCGGCGGGGGCGGTGAGCGCGATGGCCTCCCCCCGCTTGATCGGTACGTTGCCATCGAGCTTGGCGATCACCGGCTGACCGGGATTGCCGACATCGACATAGAGAAGGGTGAGCTCGCCGAGGTGCTCGACGAGTTCCGCCTTGCCACGGAAGATCGCCTCGGCGCCCGTGGTCAGGCTGAGGTCCTCGGGACGCACGCCGAACGTGCCCTTCTTGCCGACCGCGTCGGCCGGAACCGCCGCGACGACGCGAACCGGGGCGTGGCCGACAGGACGAACGGTCGGCGCCGCGCCGGCCGCCTCGATCACGCACGGGACCATGTTCATCGCCGGCGAGCCAATGAACCCGGCGACGAAGAGATTGCCCGGATGGTTATACAGCTCCATCGGCGCGCCGACCTGCTCGACCACGCCGGCGCGGAGCACGACGATCCGGTCGGCCAGCGTCATCGCCTCGACCTGGTCGTGGGTGACGTAGATCATGGTCGTCGACGGCATGCTCTCATGCAGCTTGGCGATCTCGATGCGGGTGGCAACGCGCAGCGCGGCGTCGAGATTCGACAGCGGCTCGTCGAACAGGAAGACCTTGGGCTCGCGCACGATGGCGCGGCCGATGGCAACCCGCTGACGCTGCCCGCCCGAAAGCGCCTTGGGCAGCCGGTCGAGATAGGGGGTGAGCTGGAGGGTCGCGGCGACCGCCGTGACCTTCTCCTTGATCTGGTCCTTCGAAAACTTCTGCAGCTTCAGCGCATAGGCCATGTTGTTGAACACGGTCATGTGCGGGTAGAGGGCGTAGGACTGGAAGACCATGGCGATGCCGCGCTTGGAGGGCGCGCGCTCGTTGACCACCTCGCCGTCGATCTCGAGCGTCCCGTCGGAGATCGTCTCCAGCCCGGCAATGCAGCGCAAGAGGGTCGACTTGCCGCAGCCGGAGGGACCGACAAACACCGTGAACTCGCCGGAGCGGATGTCGAGGTTGATGTCTTTCAGCACCTCGACAGCGCCGTAGCGCTTCGAGAGGTTGACGATCTGAAGGTGTGACACGGCCTTGCGATTCCCCGTTTACTTGACCGAGCCGGCCAGGAGACCTCTGACGAAATACCGCTGCAGCGAGAAGAACACGATGAGCGGAACGACGATCGATATGAAAGCCGCCGCGGTGAGGAGTTCCCAATTGTCGCCGCGGGTGCCGAGCAAATTCACCAGCCGCGCGGTGAGCACGATCTTGTCGTTCTGCGCGCCGAGGAAAACCAGCGCGACGAGGAGGTCGTTCCAGATCCAGAGGAACTGGAAGATGGCGAAGGAGGCGAGCGCCGGGAAGCTCAGCGGCAGCACCATCGAGGTAAAGACCTTGAAGTGATTGGCGCCGTCCATGCGCGCCGATTCCATGATCTCGCGGGGCAGGCCGGCCATGTAGTTGCGCAGCAGGTAGATGGCGAGCGGCAGGCCGAAGGCCGTGTGGGCCAGCCAGACGCCGACATAGCCCTTTGCCTCGACGCCAAGCGCGCCGGCGATCTCGTTGTAGAGGCGAAGGAGCGGGATCAGCGACATCTGCAGCGGCACGACGATCAGCCCGACGATCACTACCACGGTCAGCGTGCGGCCAGGAAAGCGCATCCAGGCGAGCGCATACGCGGCGAAGGCGGCGATCATGATCGGGATCACAGTCGCGGGGATCGCGACGGTCAGCGAATTGATGAAGGACTGGCCGATACCCTCGGCCGCGAGAACGGCCTTGTAGTTGTCGAGCGTGAAGCGCGGCGGACTGCCGACGACATAGTAGATGCGCGGGCCGCCGGTGTACGCGAACGGCGTCGGCGACGACCACACGTAGTCGCCGTTTGCCTGGACGATGATCTGGCCGCCATCGCGCATCGCGGTGCTGGCGCCGGCCGGCGTGCCGCGAACGTCGGCATTGGTGATGCCGAAGCTCTCGATCGTCTGACTACCGCCCTTCGGACCGAGCAGATTGCCCTTGACGACCCAGGCGCCGTCTTCCTGGACCTGCGTCGAGGCTTCGGCGACCCGCGCCGTCGTCAGGCGCGTCGAATTGGTCAAGGCCGTCCACCAGCCGGAGACGGCCAACTGGTCCTTGTCGCGGATCGAGGAGATCAAGAGGCCGACGGTTGGAAAAGTCCACAGGGCGACGAAGAAGAGGAGCGACGCATGGACGAAAATGCGGCTCAGTTTGATCCGCGGAAATCGCCCCCGCGACACCATCGGCCGGGTGAGTGCGATGCTGGTCATCAGGCTGTCCCCACTTCAGCGCGGACGCGTCGGATGTTCCAGATCATGATCGGCGTCACCGCCAGCATGATGATGATCGCAATCGTCGAGCCGCGCCCGTAGTCGCCCGAGATGAACATCCAGCGATACATGAGGTTGGCGAGCACCTGGGTCTGGAACTCGCCGTTGGTCATCGCATAGACGATATCGAAGACCTTCAGGACGGTGATGGTGATGGTTGTCCAGACGACGATGATGGTTCCCCAGACCTGCGGGATCATGATGTCGAAGAACTGGCGGAACTCGCTGGCGCCGTCGATGCGCGCCGCTTCCAGGGTCTCCTCGGGAATGCCGCGGAGCGCGGCCGAAAGGATCACCATGGCGAAGCCCGTCTGGATCCAGACGAGGATGATCATGAGAAGGAAGGAGTTGAGGTAGGGCACCGTGATCCAGGCCTGTGGGGGAAAGCCCAGGGCCGTGACGATGGCGTTGAGGACACCGATCTGCTCGATGCCCGGGCCGCGGTAGGTGTAGACGAACTTCCAGATGATCGCGGCGCCGACGAACGAGATCGCCATCGGCATGAAGATGAGCGACTTGGCGATGTTGCCCCACCAGACGCGATCGGCAAGCACGGCGATGATGAGGCCGAAGGAGGTAGCCAGCGCCGGCACGATGACCAGCCAGCCGAGGTTGTTGAAGGCCGACTGCCAGAAGACGCCGTCGTTGAACGCCCAGGTGTAGTTGTCGAAGCCGATGAACTTCTGGCCGAACTTGTCGAAGAACGACAAGCGCAGCGTCTCGAACACCGGGTAGATCAGATAGACGGTGACGAAGAGGAGCGCCGGGCCGACGAAGAGCCACGGGCGAATGCGGTTCCGCGCACGGTCGCGCCTGATGATATCCTTGCCGCTTGCGCCATCGGAGCTGAGGAACCGATCAAGGAGCCAGTTGGTACCCCAGAAGTAAGCGAAGCATGCGACAAGCGCGATCACTACGGCGGTGATGGCGCCCAGAATCTGCTGGAACATTTCCCCCCACCCGACGGAGCGTTTGGACCGTCCGGTCCGGTGTTCACCGCCGGATCTGTTCAGGAACCGGCCCCGGGGGCAACCCCCGGAGCCGGCTATTTGTTTAGCAGGCTATGGCCTAGAGCTTGTCCCAGGCGGACTGGATCTGGTCGGCGACCTCCTTCGACGACTTGCCATTGGCGAAGTCGACCATGCCGGTCCAGAACGCGCCGGCGCCGATCGGGCCGGGCATCATGTCCGAGCCGTCGAAGCGGAACGTCGTGGCGCCGAGCAGGATCTCGCCGTCCTTCCTCTGAACGTCGCTCGAGTAAACAGCGACGTTTGCAGACTTCAGGGCGGAGAGGAAGCTGCCGTTGGTCTGGGCCATCCAGATTTCGTGCGCGATCGGGGTCTTCAGGTAGTCGAGGAACGCGCGCGCAGCCGGCGAGTCCTTGGTGATCGTGACGATGTTGCCCGAACCGAGAACCGGCCTGCCGAGCTCAGGATGCGACGCGTAGGGAGGCATGTAGAAGAAGTCGTAGTCGACCCCCGCCTTTGTCCCTTCCGGGAAGAAGGCCGGAATGAACGAAGCCTGGCGGTGCAGGTAGCACTGCGGCGGAACGGTGAAGAGGCCCTTCGGGCTGTCACCGAAACTGGTCGTGGCAACCGCCTTGGTGCCGCCGGCGACCTTCTTGTCGTCCTTGATGATCGAGCCGAAAATGTCCATTACCGCGATCACGCGCGGATCATTGAACTTGACGGTATTGTTGACCCAGCCGTCATAGACTTCCGGCGGCTGCGTGCGCAGCATCAGGTCTTCCATCCAGTCCGTCGCCGTCCAGCCCGAGGCGCCGCCCGACTCGAGGCCGACGCACCACGGCGTGCCGCCGTCCGCGACGATCTTGTCGGTGAGGGCGAGAAGCTCTTCCATGGTCTTCGGGACCTGGTAGCCCTTCTCCTTGAAGTTATCCGGGACGTACCAGACGAGCGACTTCAGCTCCTGCTTGTAGGCGAAGCCGTACTGGTGCTTCTTGCCGTCCGGCCCTTCGTACTGGCCGAGCGCCGCCCAGGACGGACCGGCGGCGTAGTTGTCGCTCATCCACTTGGTGGTCGCCTCGCCGAGGTCGACGAGCTTGCCCTGCTTGGCGAAGTCGGCGAGCAGGCCGGGCTGGGGCAGGATGGTGATGTCCGACGGGCTGCCGGCGGCAATGTCGATGCGGGCCTGTTCCTCGTAGTTCTTGGAGGAATTGTCCTGGGCGTCGATGCCGGTGGCGTCCTTGAAGTACTTGAGGACCGCTTCCCACTGGGTCTTGTCGCCTTCCGACGACCATGCGTCCCAGATGGTCAGCTTCTGGCCGGACAGGCCCTGATGGCTGGCCTTGAACTCGTCCAGCGATTTCCAGCTGAACTTGGGATCCTTGCCGACTTCAAACGTGTCGGCTGCCGACGCCGCTCCGGCGAACAGCAGCGCTGCGGCCGTCGTCGCCAGTAGCAATTGACCGAATTTCATCAAAAGTACCTCCCATTGGGGCGTTGATCACGCGGGAGGTAAACCAAAGCGGCGCTGCCAGCGCGAGCAGATGCGCCAGCCCGTCCGCATTTGCCGTGCGTCTCCTCCCACAAAGCGCCCAGCACCACGGCATTTTCCAAAGCGCTTTGAGGGTTATCTTTCCCCAGCGACGGTCAGGGAGTCAAGTGACATTTGCCGCGGCGCATTGGCGCCGCATGCGCTCTCCCGCCGTCCCCTTCGACAAGGCACACGTTCCAATCAGCTGCGTCGCCTGTTCAGCCGGAGGCGCCGTCCCTCCCCCGCCGGCGAACGTTTTCCATCTTGCGCCGGAGATTTGAAAGCGCTTTGAATGCGTCCGGAGCTAGCCGTCGTGATGAAACTCAAAGACCTCGCCGATCGCCTTGGGCTGTCGCAGACGACAGTCAGCCGCGCGCTGAACGGCTACCCGGAGGTCAAGGAAGCGACGCGCCAGCGGGTGGTGGAAGCCGCGCGCAAGTTCGACTATCGCCCGAACGTCAGCGCCCGGCGGCTTGCGACCGGGACGGCAGGGGCCATCGGCGCGGTACTGCAGACCGACCGCAACCTCCTCCTCGACCCGCACTACGTTGAGTTCCTCGCGGGCCTCGGAGAGCGCCTCGCCGAAGACGAGATCGACATCGTGCTTAGCCCGACGCGCGGCGGCGACGAGACCGTGAGCTACCGGCGGATCGCCAGCGGCCGACGGGTCGACGCCCTCGTCCTGTCGAGCCCGCTGGTCGAAGACCGACGTATCGCCCTCCTCAACGACCTCGGCATTCCTTTCGTGCTCCATGGACGCACGAAGAGCCCGCTGCCGCATGCCTGGCTCGACATCGACAACGAGGGGGGCTTCCGGCACGCCACCAAGCACCTGCTCGACCTCGGTCACCGGCGCATCGCGCTCATCAACGGCAGCGCGCGCTACACTTACGCCGCGGACCGCGAACGCGGCTTCCGCGCAGCGCTCGGCGAGCGAGGGCTCGCCGCCGACGACCGCTTCATCGGCGAGGGCCATATGACCGACGAGGTCGGCTATCGCTTCGCCGAAGGCTTCCTCGCCGAGCGGCCGCGGCCTACCGCTTTCCTGGTTTCGTCGATGATGATGGCCCTTGGTGCTTACCGCGCCATCCGCACCGCCGGGCTGCAGGTGGCGCGCGACGTCTCGGTGATAGCCCATGACGACGTCTTCCCTTTCCTGAAGCCCGAGCGCCTGCTGCCGCCGATGTCGACGACGCGCTCGTCGATCCGCGCCGCCGGAACGAGGGCAGCGGAACTGGCGATCGACCTCCTCACCGGACGATCGCCCGGCTCGATCCACGAGCTCTGGCCGGTGGACCTGGTCATTCGCGGCTCCACCGGGCCGGCGCCGGCGCGCGTGCGCCCGGCTGAGGCTTGACGCTTCCCGGCGGCTGGCGGAGAAACCGCGTTCCGATCGCGGGCAGGCGGATTCCATGACATCAGAACCGGGCGCGCTGATCGCCGTCGACTGGGGGACCACCCGGCTGAGGGCGATTCTACTCGATCGGGCGGGCACGGCGGTGGACGAGGTGGAGAGCGAGGCAGGCATCGGCACACTCTCCGGCGGGCACGAAGCGGCGTTCGAAGCGCTGGCGGCAAAATGGCCGAAGGTGCCCGCGATCATGGCCGGCATGGTCGGCAGCCGGCAGGGCTGGCGGGAAGCGGCGTACCTCCCCTGCCCCGCCAGTGCTTCCGGGCTGGCCGCGAAGATGCTGCGGTTCGCGACCAGTGGCGGCCGCGCCATCGCGATAGTCCCCGGCGTCATGCTCCGCGACCCGCGGCGCGACGGCGACGTGCTCCGCGGGGAGGAGACCCAGATCATCGGCCTCGTCGACGGCGAGCCTGACTTTGCCGGCCTCGCCATCCTGCCCGGCACCCATTCCAAGTGGGCGACAATCGCGGGCGGCGCGCTCACCTCGTTCCAGACCTTCCTCACCGGCGAGCTCTTCGAGCTGCTCTCGCGCCATTCGTTCCTTCGCCACTCGGTGGCGGAGAGCGATCGCGATCTTTCGGCCGAGCCCGACTTCGCGCTCGCCGTTCGCCGCATGGCGGAAGAAGGCTTGTCGTTTCTCTCGGCGGTCTTCTCGGTACGCGTGCGCCAGCTCCTCGACAACGTCGCGCGCGAGAGCAACCTCGCCTATCTCTCGGGCCTTCTCATCGGCGGCGAAATCGCCGCGGCGAAGGCTTCGGGGCAGCTCAGCCAAACGACCCGCATCCGCATTGTCGGGACGCGCTCGCTCGCCGCCGCCTATCGGCGTGCCTTCGCGGTGATCGGCCAGGAGACCGAAGCGCGCGACGGCAGGGCAATGGTCACCGCCGGCCTCGTCCATCTGGCCCGGGCGATCGGATTCCTTCCACAGGTCCAGCCGTCATGACCCACGCCATCTTCGGCGGACATTGTCCGTTGATCGCCATCCTGCGCGGCATCAAGCCGGCCGAGGCACTGCCCATCCTCGCAGCGCTGGTGGAAGCCGGCATCGGGCTGATCGAGGTGCCGCTCAATTCTCCCGATCCGCTCGCGAGCATTGCGGCCATGGCGAAAGCCGCTAGCGGCGCCCGCATCGGCGCGGGAACGGTGCTCACCACCGAGGACGTGCGCCGCGTCGCCGACGCGGGCGGCAGGATCATCGTCTCGCCCAATGCCGACGCGGCGGTGATCCGGGCGACCAAGGCGGCCGGCCTCGACTCCTATCCGGGGGTCTTCACCGCGACGGAGGCGCTCGCTGCCCTCTCCGCCGGGGCCGATGCGCTCAAGTTCTTCCCGGCCGACATCCTCGGGCCGAACGGCATCAAGGCGATCGCGACGATTCTGCCGAAGGGCGCACCCCTGCTCGCGGTAGGCGGCGTCGATGCCGGCAACATCGCCGCCTATCTCAAGGCCGGCATCGCCGGCTTCGGCATCGGCTCAAGCCTCTACAAGCCCGGGATGAGCGCGGCGGATGTCGGCGCGAGGGCGGTGGAGATGGTCCGCGCCTATGACGCGGCAACCAGCTGAGGCGCGAATGCCGTATCAGGTCTGCACGTAGGTCGACGGGCCGCGCACGTTTTCGTCGATGTGAAGTTTCTGATGCAGCGACGGCATGGCGCGCTCGGCGCAATCGGTGCGCGGGCAGGTGCGGCATGACACCCCGATCGGGGTAACCAGCTGCGGATCGGCGAGGTTCAGCCCGTCGGCGTAGACCAGTTCGGTGGCGTGGCGCACATCGCAACCAAGTCCGACGGCGCGCTGGCCGATGCGATGCGGCAGGCCGCCGGTGGTGGATGCGCTGGAGCGCCCGGTGGTGCGGGCGATGCAGAAGAAGGTGCCGCCGTCCGGCATGCGCGACAGCTGCACGCGGATCATCCCCGGGGTGCCGAAGGCGTCATAGACGTTCCAGCGCGGGCAAGCGGCGCCGAAGCGGGCGATGTGAATTCCCGACGCCGAGAAGCGCTTCGAGATGTTGCCGGCGATGTCGACGCGAATGAAATGAAACGGAACGCCCTCGGCGCCGGAACGGCGCAGCGTCGTCAGGCGATGGCACGCCTGCTCGAAAGAAACGCCGAAGCGACTCTTCAGGACCTCGATGTCGTAGCGGGTGGCGCGGGCCGCATCGCGGAAGAGCTGGTAGGGCATGAGAACCGCCCCGGCGAAGTAGTTGGCGAGCGCCGTGCGTCCAAGCGCCCTTGCCTCCTCGCTGGAAAAGGCTCCGCCGCCGACGAGCTCGTCGAGCAGCGGGTGGAAGCCGAGGTAGGCGATCTGGTGCGCGATCTGGAAGACACGGCTCGACGACGGCAACATCTCGGAAATTTCCAGGCGCCGGGCGAGCTGGTCGTAGCGCCGCGAGCGCCCCATCATCACATCGGCATGACGGATTTCGACATCGACCGTGTAGCGCTGGCGCAGGAGGGTGGTCAGCCCCTGCTGCAGCGAATGGACGGCGAGGCCGTTCTCGGCCCACAGGAGTTCCGCCGCCGCCTCGATCTCGGGAAAATGATTGAACCGGCGCTGGATGAATTCCGTCACCTCTTCGGACGGAATCGTAACCGGCGCCGTCTCGGCGGCATCGTCGCCGGCGCTGGTCTGTTCTCCGGCGGGCAGATGACGGCGGTAGGCGCCATACACGTCGAGGACGGCGCGCCCGACTGCGGGGAGCGTCGCCACGAGTTCCTGGACGTCGCTCGCCTTGACTTCGGCGCTGCCGAAGATCGGATCCGAGAAGGCCTCCATCAGTTCAAGCGACAGGCGCTGGTCGGTGTCGACGGCGAACTCCTTCAGGTCGACGTGGAATTTCTCGACCAGGGTGAGGAGCACGCGGACGGTAACCGGCCGCTGGTTGCTCTCGAGGAGGGTCAGGTAGCTCGCGCTGATCCCGAGTTCGCGCGCCATCTGCGCCTGGGTCAGGCGTCGCTCCTGGCGGAGCCGCCGGAGGCGGCCGCCGATCCGCATCGCCTTCATGGATCTCTCCTTACAAACATGACAGCATTACTAATGTAGTTTGTGTGCTTGTTGACAATATTCCGTATTTCATAGCGATTTCAGATATTTATTGACCAGCCGGCTTTGTCAAGCGAGGTTGCGCCCACTTTACAGGAGCACAACCATGACAAACCGCCAGAACCGTTCCGCCGGAATCCGCCGCGACTATTCGCCCGAGGAGGTCGAGAGACTGCGCGGCTCGGTCACCGTGGAGCACACCCTCGCCCGCCTCGGCGCCGCGCGCCTGTGGAAGCTGCTGCAGGAGCGTCCGTTCGTGCGCACACTCGGCGCGCTCACCGGCAACCAGGCAATGCAGCAGGTGAAGGCCGGCCTCGAGGCGGTGTACCTTTCCGGCTGGCAGGTGGCAGCCGACGCCAACAATGCCGGCGAGATGTACCCGGACCAGTCGCTCTATCCGGCGTCGTCGGTTCCCGAAGTCGTGCGCCGCATCAACAAGACGTTCCAGCGCGCCGACCAGATCGCCAAGCTCGAGGGGGATACCGGGACCTACTGGTTCGCACCGATCGTGGCCGACGCCGAGGCCGGTTTCGGCGGCCCCCTCAACGCCTTCGAACTGATGAAGGCGATGATCGAGGCGGGCGCGGCGGGTGTGCACTTCGAGGACCAGCTCGCCTCGGAAAAGAAGTGCGGCCACCTCGGCGGCAAGGTCCTCGTGCCGACCCAGAGCTTTATCCGTACGCTCAATGCCGCGCGGCTGGCGGCCGACATATCCGGCGTCGAGACGCTGGTGATCGCGCGCACCGACGCGCACTCGGCGACGCTGATCACCGGCGACTTCGACGAACGCGACCTGCCGTGGCTCTCCGGCGAGCGGACGAGCGAAGGCTTCTTCCGCCTGAAGCAGGGCGAGGATCACTCGGTCGCCCACGCCATCGCCCGCAGCCTCAGCTACGCGCCCTATGCCGACATATTGTGGTGGGAAACCTCGACGCCGGATATCGGCGAGGCTCGCGAGTTCGCCGACGAGATCCACCGGCACTTCCCCGGCAAGCTCCTCGCCTACAACTGCTCGCCGTCGTTCAACTGGCGCGCCAGGCTCGGCGAGAAGGACATCGCCGGCTTCCAGGAAGCGCTCGCCGGCATGGGCTACAAGTTCCAGTTCGTGACGCTCGCCGGCTTTCACGCGCTCAACCTCGGCATGTTCGAGCTCGCGCGGGCCTACGCAAGCCGCGGAATGGCCGCCTATTCGGAACTGCAGCAGCGTGAATTCGCCGCCCAGAGCCAGGGCTTCACCGCGGTCTGCCACCAGCGCGAGGTGGGCACCGGCTACTTCGATGCGGTCACCATGGCGGTCTCGGGCGGCCGCTCGGCGACCACGGCAATGACCGGCTCGACCGAGGCCGCGCAATTCGCGAACGGGTGAGAGTCATGCCCGGCGGATCCGCCCTCGGAGCGCCGGCTGGAATGGAGACGCAGATGTCTGACTTGCATCAGTACTGGGTGGTCGGGGGCTCTTACCGCGACCTGAGTTTCGCGGCGCTGGAGGACGACAGCGGAACACTGCACGGCCCGTTCAGGACCTACGCCGACGCGCTCGCGTGCTGGCGCCAGCACTCGTCCGATACGCGCTCGAAGGCGAGCGTGCGATACTCGGTCGTGGTCACCGCTCCCTGCCCTTCAAAGGCAAGGGCCGACCTGCGGGAAGGGTTCGCGCCGTAGTGTAGCCGGAAAGGGGGCTGCCTAGACCGTCAGGTGGCGGCGGACTTTCTCGGGGTCCATGTCGGCGCGCGTGCCGGAGAGCACGATCTGGCCGCGGTCCATCACCGCAAAGGTGTCGGCGAGCTGGTGAACGAAATCGAAATACTGCTCGACGAGCAGGATGGCGATGTCGCCGCGGCCGCGCAGATATTCGATGGCGCGGCCGATGTCCTTGATGATCGATGGCTGGATACCCTCGGTCGGCTCGTCGAGGACGAGGAGTTTCGGCCGCGTGACAAGCGCGCGGGCAATCGCCAGCTGCTGCTGCTGGCCACCGGAAAGGTCGCCGCCGCGCCGCCGCAACATCCCCTTCAGGACCGGAAACAGGTCGTAGATGTCCGAGGGGATAGAGCGCTGGGCCCGCTTCAGCGGCGCGAACCCGGTCTCGAGGTTCTCCTTGACGCTGAGGAGCGGAAAGATGTCGCGGCCCTGCGGCACATAGGCGATGCCGAGGCGGGCGCGGTCGTGCGGCGCCAGGCGGCCGAGCACCTTGCCATCGAAGCGGATCTCGCCGCCGGAGATCGCCTGCTCGCCGACGACGGCGCGCAGGAAGCTGGTCTTGCCGACGCCGTTGCGCCCCATCAGCGCGGTGACCTTGCCGGCCTCGGCGGAGATCGAGACGCGGCGTAGGGCCTGGGCGGCGCCGTAGTGCAGATCGACGTCGGTGGCGGCGAGCATGGCCTAGCGCCCTCCCCGGGCGGGGGAGGGTCGACCGCTTGCTGAAGGCGGACGGCGGCGTGGAGGTGCGGTTTCTGGGAGGCGCCTCCACGCTCCGGATCGTCTGGCGACGACCCGACCCTCTCCGGCCCGGGGATTGCTGTTCCCGGGGGATACGGCGATCCCCCTCACCCCGACCCTCTCCCCTCCGGGGCGAGGGAGGGCGAGCCCGATTGCGGCCGCGGACGGAGGCCCAGCGCAGCGTCCGCGACAGTGGACGCCGCCGGACGCGGCAGCGTCCCCTCTCCACGGAGGGGAGAGGGTCAGGGTGAGGGGGTTCCAACCCTTCCAGGAACGATCAGGATTCATCGGCCGAGATAGACCTCGATGACGCGGGGATCGGCCGAGACGTGGTCGATCGTCCCCTCGGAAATGACCGAGCCCTCGTGGAGCACGGTGACCTTGACGCCGAGGGCGCGCACGAACGCCATGTCGTGCTCGACGACTACGACGGATTTCTCCCGGGCGATTTCCTTCAGCAGATCCGCCGTGGCGGCGGTCTCGGAATCGGTCATGCCGGCGGCCGGCTCGTCGACCAGGAGCAGCTTCGGCTCCTGCGCCAGGAGCATGCCGATCTCCAGCCATTGCTTCTGACCGTGACTGAGGTAGCCGGCGCGCACGTTGCGGCGCGACTCCAGACGGACCGTGTGCAGGATCTCGTCGATGCGCGCGGCCGCCCTCGCATCCCGGCGCCGGAACAGGGCGGCGAAAGGCCCGCGGTCGCCGGCGAGCGCAAGCTCCAGGTTGTCGGCGACGGTGTGGCTCTCGAACACGGTCGGCTTCTGGAACTTCCGCCCGATGCCGAGCGAGGCGATCTCGGCCTCGTCGCGCCGGGTGAGGTCGATGTCGCCATTGAAAAAGACATCGCCCGACTGCGGCCGCGTCTTGCCGGTGACGACATCCATCATCGTGGTCTTGCCCGCGCCGTTCGGGCCGATGATGGCGCGCATCTCGCCCGGCTCGATCATCAGCGAAAGCTGGTTGAGCGCGCGGAAGCCATCGAAGGAGACGGTGACGCCGTCGAGATAGAGGAGCGCGTTCCTGGCCTTCTCGTTCATCGCTCCTACTCCGCCGCCTGAGGATCGGAAGCGATCGAATTGGGCGCCGGCGCCTCGGCCGCCGGCGGGATGGCGCGGCGCTCGCGGAACAAGCCCGCGAGCGTGCCGACAATGCCCTTTGGCAGGAACAACGTGACCGCAATGAAGAGGCCACCGAGCAAGAACAGCCAATATTGGGCAAGGGCGCCGGTAGTGAAGTAACTCTTGGCGAAATTGACGAGGATCGCGCCGACGATCGGCCCGACCAGCGTGCCGCGGCCGCCGACCGCGACCCAGACGACGGCTTCGATGGAGAAGGCGGGAGCGAATTCGGAAGGATTGATGATGCCGACCTGGGGCACGTAAAGCGCCCCGGCGATGCCGGCCATCGCGGCGGAAAGGACGAAGACCACTAGCTTGTAGTTCTCGACCCGGTAGCCGAGGAAGCGCGTCCGGCTTTCGGCGTCGCGCACCGCGACCAGCACCTTGCCGAACTTCGATGCAATCAGGCTGCTGCAGACGAGGAAGGCGAGCGCGAGCGCCGCCGCGGTGATGGCAAAGAGCACGCCGCGGGTGGCATCGGCCTGGATGTTGAAGCCGAGGATGTCCTTGAAGTCGGTCATGCCGTTGTTGCCGCCGAACCCGAAATCGTTGCGGAAGAAGGCGAGCAGCAGGGCGAAGGTCATCGCCTGGGTGATGATCGACAGATACACTCCGGTGACGCGGCTCCGGAAGGCGAACCAGCCGAAAACGAAGGCGAGCAGGCCCGGCACCAGCACGATCATCAGTGCGGCGAACCAGAAATGGTCGAAGCCCTGCCAATACCAGGGCAGTTGCTTCCAATTGAGGAAGACCATGAAGTCGGGCAGCGTCGGGTTGCCGTAGACGCCGCGCGTCCCGATCTGGCGCATCAGGTACATGCCCATCGCGTAGCCGCCGAGGGCGAAGAAGGCGCCGTGGCCGAGCGACAGGATGCCGGCATAGCCCCAGACGAGGCCGACCGAGAGCGCCAGCAGCGCGTAAGTCAGATACTTGCCGCCGACGGTGATGAAGTAGGTGGATAGGTGCGCCGGTGAGGTCTCCGGCACGGCGAGGTTCAGCACTGGGACGATGATGCCGACGGCAAGGATCACCGCCACCGTCAGCTTGGCGCTCCGG
>JBBQGL010000099.1:0-16141 GCA_038323025.1 Hyphomicrobiales bacterium | reverse complement strand
GCAGCATGGCAAAACCAGCGCAACCAGACCGGCGCTCGCATCAAATGGATGTTCTCAACCGAAAAGGCCCGCGCCAAAATGGCCCACGCCTATCCCACCCCGACATTCAAAGAGTCATAACCTCTGTGTCGCGGAACTAGTTCCAGCGAAAGCGCCAGACGGCGACCGCGAAGAAGGCCGCCGCAAAGAGAAGCAGGATCCCGAGATCAGGCAGGATCGCCGCGACGCCGGCGTCGCGCATGAGGACGTCCTGATACGCCTGTAATCCCCAGGTGTGAGGGGATATCCACCCGATTCGCTGCATGAAGCCGGGCATCACGAACCTCGGCACCATCACACCGCCCAGCATGGCCGAAACCAGAATCAGAATGAGGCCGATGCCGTTGGCCTGCGCCTCGGTTCGTGCCACCGCGGCGAGAAAAAGCCCGAAGCTCGTGGCCGCGAGCGACACGGCAAGCGACACCAGGATCAGGTTCTCGGGATGGGCACCCAACGTCATCTGGGGCAGTCCGAAGCGGGGCAAGACCAGAACGCCGAGCGCGAAAAGAACCGCCACTTGCACCAGGTTGACGAGGACAAAGGCGAGGAGCTTGCCGGCGAAGAGCGTGGCGCGCCGCACCGGTGCCGCCAGCAACCGCCGGAAGGTGCCGAGCTGCTTCTCGTCAATAATGTTGCTGGCAAGCCGCATCGCAATGAAGAAGAGCCCGAACAGCGTGTACGCCGGGACATTCTGCTCGACGGCATTCGGCCGCCGATCGCTGCTGATTCCCGCGGGCAAGGCCTCCTTGATGGCGACGAGGTTGCCGGCGCCGGCCATCCCGCTCGCGGCCTGCTGCTTCAGCGCAGCGGCAAATTCGGGTGGAACGCTGACGCCGCCCGTCTGAAGATGCGAGACGAGCAAATCGATGCCTCCCGGCGCGGCAACAAGAAACGCAGCTTGCTCGGCGAGGCCCTGGACCGCGCCGCGGATTGGTCCGAGCACCTGTGGCGACAAAGCCGGGTCGGAGACAATGACAATCTCCACCGTGCCTGTGCCGCTTCGCGTCAGCCTGGCCCGCACCGCATCGCTGCTCCCCGGCGGGATGATCAAGGCCGCCTGGGCCTTTCCCGAGACGACCAGCCCTTCGGCGCCAGGGCGATCGAGCTTGCCATTCGGGCCGTTCGTCAGGACGTCAAAACCGCCGGAAGTGGCAAGGCTTTTGACCAAATTCGCCGAGAAGGGACCGCCGTCCTCGTCCACAAAGGCGATGGCGACCGCCGACCCGCCCGGGCTGTAAAGGCCGGAAAGGGCCAGTGACATGACCAGGATGAAGATGAGCGGCATCAGAAAGAGAACGATAAGCGCGCCCGGATCCCTGATCAGCAGCGCAAGATCCTTGCGGGCGATGGCGAGCATGACGGTGAGCATGGCAACGCCCTTAGTCGCGGAGTCGTCGACCCGTGAGATCGAGGAAAACCGATTCCAGATTGTGTTCGAGAATCTCGACGGCGCGAATTTGCAGCCCCGCCGCGGTAATGACCTCGACTACGCGACCGAGGATCGCCGCGGGGTTTCGCGACTGCGCCAGAATCTGGCCGTCTGCGGCGGACGCGCGAACGATTCTCTCCAGCCCGGCAAGCGCCTGAGCCGCCGGGGCCGCATCGCCACCCTCAACCACGAGCATGACCACGCCGCCATGCGCGTCTATCAAGGCCCTCGGTGTATCGAGAGCAATAACGCGGCCCTGGTCGACGATCGCAACGCGGTCGCACAATCGCTGCGCCTCCTCCATGTAATGGGTCGTGTAGAGGATTGTCATGCCTGCCTGCCGGAGCGCTTCGATGCCCTCGAAGATGAAGTTGCGCGACTGTGGATCCACCCCCACCGTCGGTTCGTCCAGGAAGAGCACGCGGGGAGCGTGCAGTATTCCAGCCGCGATGTTGATGCGACGCTTCATTCCACCCGACAGCGTCTCGACCCTGTCGTTGGCGCGGTCCGCCAGACCGACCATCGCGAGCACTCGGCCTATGTTTGCCAGCAGGTCCGCGCCGCGGAGGCCGTAAAGCCCGCCAAAACAAAGCAAATTCTGGCGCGCGGACAGACTGGGGTAGAGGGCCAGCTCTTGCGGTACGAGCCCGGTCATCCGCTTGACCGCGTTCTGGTCGCGGACAAGGTCGCGCCCCCCGACCTGCGCCGATCCTGCATCGGGCGGGGTCAGGCAGGACAGGATCGAAATCAGCGTGGTCTTGCCGGCACCATTGGGCCCCAGCAGACCAAATATCTCGCCTTCGTCGACCGAAAAGGAAATCGCATCCACGGCAGGAGCCGATGCGCCGGGATATCGCCTGGTTAGCCCAACGGCCTCGACCATGGTCGGCATGCGTTGCTCACTCAGCCTCGACCGAGCGATGTTCCCGGTGAGTTGAGACTAGCTCTGAATGCGCGGCGGTTAGCAAGAGCAGCGGCGATCCTGGGTCGACATGAAACGGGATCGTCTTCACTCCCGGTACGTTTGCCCTGACAGTGCGCCAAGCCCCCGGTTCGGACCCTTGCGAGCGTGGGGACCTGAGGACCCTGCAGCTTCAAGGGCGCGCTCTCAAATCCGGTTCATGTCCGCTTCACTCCGAAAGCGATGCAATTGCCGCGGAGCCGAAGTTCTCGGCTGCAGCGATTCCTCGCTTCGCGCTCACTGGAAATCGCAATGGAATGGGGCGACAAGCGGAGGAGCCGTCCCCAAAAGGGCCCGGCTTGAGTCCAGGGACAAGCCGATAGTGGGGATCGTTTGACGAAGAGCGACAATGGCGAGCGACGCGGCCGCTCCGAGTTGAGACCCTCCCGGCTCCCGCCGGGCATTTGGGCACTCGGCTTTGTCAGCATGTTCATGGACATCTCATCCGAGATGATCCACGCGCTGCTGCCGGTCTATCTGGTGACAGTCCTCGGGGCATCGACCCTGACTGTGGGATTCATCGAAGGCGTTGCAGAGGCCACGGCCAACATCACAAAGATCTTCTCGGGAGCGCTGTCGGATTGGCTTGGCAAGCGCAAGTTTCTCGCCGCCCTCGGGTATGGGCTCGCAGCCGTTACCAAGCCGATTTTCCCCCTTGCGACAACGATCGGGTGGGTACTAGCCGCGCGCTTTCTCGATCGTGTCGGGAAGGGCGTGCGGGGCGCACCTCGTGACGCGCTCATTGCCGACCTTGCACCGGCAAATCTTCGGGGTGCGAGCTTTGGATTGCGGCAGTCGCTGGATACGGTTGGCGCCTTCCTTGGACCGCTTGCCGCGATTGCGCTCATGGCGCTCAGCTCCGACAATTTCCACTTCGTTTTCTGGATCGCCGTCGGGCCCGCCTTCGTCTCGCTGGCCGTGATTGTGTTTTTGGTGCGGGAACCAGTCCGGCATACGGCCGACGTCAGGCCGCGGTTGCGCATGTCGGACGCCAAGCGCCTTTCAAGACCATTCTGGGCGGTGGTTGTTCTCGCGACGATCCTCACGCTTGCCCGGTTTTCCGAGGCGTTTCTGATCCTGCGCTCGCAGAATGTCGGGTTGGAGATTGCGCTTGTGCCAGCCGTCCTCGTTGTGATGAACGTCGTTTATGCGCTCGGGGCCTATCCGGCTGGTGTGCTTTCCGACCGATTTGGCCGGACGGGACTGCTCGCCGTCGGTGTCGCCTGCCTGGTTGCAGCCGACCTGATGCTTGCGCTCGGAACAACCATCGCAATTGCCATGGTTGGCGTCGCATTCTGGGGGCTTCATATGGCCCTCACCCAAGGTCTATTTGCGAGTCTCGTGGCTGATACCGCACCGGCGGACCTGCGTGGGACCGCATTCGGCGTCTTCAACTTCGCCGGAGGCATCGCAATGCTGATCGCCAGCGTCCTTGCCGGTGGATTGTGGGAAGCTTTTAGCCCCGCAGCGACCTTTCTGGCAGGAGCAGGGATCGCGACACTCGCGTTGATTGGTCTGATTTTCGCGCGAGACGAGCTCAGGGCGATCGCCTAAGCCATTTGCAGGCGTGCCGTGCGACTTGCAGAAACCTGCTCTCGCCCGCGACGATCATTTCAGGGACACGAATCCCTTCTGACATGAGGACGGTCGAAGCCCACTCGTGCTTGTTCATGTCGCTGCGCTCCAAACGCGAGGCAATTGCTGCGGAGCAGTCGCTTTCCCTGCCAAGCGAACGAGCAGGACAGGGAATGGGGATCCTTTCAATCCCGGTGCGTTTGCCCCGACAATGCGCCGAGCCCCAGTCGACGATCTTTGCCGAGGAGCCTCCCGATGACCATCACGATTTCCGCCTTCGAACGGTCACCCGACGGCGGCAAGGGGCTGGCGCGCGACACGCGGGTTCGCTGGGCGCTGGAAGAAGTGGGCCTGCCGTATGAGGTTCGCCTCGTGTCGTTCCGTGCGTTGAAGGACCCCGCGCATCGGGCGCTGCATCCTTTCGGGCAGATCCCGACCTACGAGGAAGGCGATCTCGTCCTCTTCGAGACAGGCGCGATCGTGTTTCATATCGCGGAGCGCCACCCGGGCCTGCTGCCGCCCGACGATGCCGACCATGCAAACGCGCGGGCGCGCGCGATCGCATGGATGTTTGCCGCGCTGAGCACGGTCGAGCCGCCCATCCTCGAACTCACAAACGCCAGGCTCCTGGAGCGCGACAAGCCCTGGAGCACGGAACGCCTGCCGCTGGTGGCGGATCGCGTCCGCGACCGCCTGAAGCAGCTTTCCGCCCGCCTTGGCAGCGCCGACTGGCTCGATGGCGGGTTCAGCGCGGGCGACCTGATGATGGTGTCGGTGCTGCTGAGGCTCCGATCATCCGGCATCCTCGACGAATTTTTGAACCTCGCCGCCTATGTTGCCCGCGGCGAAGCGCGGCCCGCCTACCGGCGGGCTTTCGCGGCTCAGTTGGCGGTTAATGCGGGCAAGCCCCCGGCCGGCTGATTGGGGTCCTCCCCAGGCTCGACCACGCGCGACGGTCTCGTACCTTCCGTCCCCCGCGCATCGTCGGACCACGACCCCCACCCACCATGCTTCGCATGGTCCCCCCTCCCCGTCCCGGGGAGGGATGCTCGCCCGGCGTTCCGGGAAACGGAATGCGGTGACCTCGATCCCCGTGCCTACTTCAGCCAGTGCCCCAGCCGGTCCATCGCCTCGGCCATTTCCCCCCCGGTGCCCGCGAACGAGAAGCGCATGTAGCCGTGGCCGCGCGCCTCGTCGAAATCCGGCCCGGGCGTCGCCGCAACCCCGGTCTCCATCAACATCCGTTTGGCGAACTCGACCGAGTCGTTGGAGAAGCGCCGGACCGACGCATACACATAGAACGCGCCGTCGACGGGCAGGTAGTCGCCGAAGCCGATCCTCGGCAGATGGGCGAGGAGCAGGTCGCGGTTGGCGGCATAGCCCGCCTTGACGGCTTCCAGCTCCTCCCTGGCCTCGAAGGCGGCGACGGCGGCGCGCTGCGAGATATCGGGCGGCGAGATGTAGAGGTTCTGGGCGAGGCGCTCGACCGGCCGCACGAGATCTTCGGGTAACACCATCCAGCCGATCCGCCATCCGGTCATGCAGTAGTACTTGGAGAAAGAATTGATCACGATCGCCGACGGCGACGTCTTCAGCGCGGTCTCGGCAACGCCTTCGTAGACGAGGCCGTGATAGATCTCGTCCGAGATGAAGCGGATGCCGCGCTCGTCCGCCGCCCGGATGAGCGCGCGGAGCGCTACGGGCAGCATCATCGTCCCGTTCGGGTTGGCCGGGCTGGCGACAAGGACGCCGGCGAGCGGCGCCCGGTCATGGGCCCTCGCCAGGAGCTCGGGGGTGAGCACATAGCGCGTCTCCGGTCCGGTCTCGATGTCGACGACCTCGAGGCCCAGCGCGGTCAGGATATTGCGGTAGGCCGGATAGCCCGGCGCGGCGATCGCGACCCGGTCGCCCGGATCGAAGGCCGCGAGGAAGGCGATGTTGAAGGCCGCCGACGACCCGGTGGTCACGGCCACCCGCTCCGCCGGCACCTCGACGCCGTAGGTGTCGCGGTAGTGGCGGGCGATGCGGGCGCGCAGGCTCGGGATGCCGAGCGCCTCGGTGTAGCCGAGGCGGCCGTCGGCGAGCGCCGCCCTCGCCGCTTCGAGCACCGCCTTCGGCGCGGGCGCGCCCGGCTGGCCGACCTCCATGTGGATAACCCGCGCGCCGGTCCGCTCGCGGTCATTCGCCGCGCGCAGGACCTCCAGCGCCAGGAACGGACGTACCGCGCTGCGTCGCGAAGGGGTGAATCTTGAGACGGTCATGTACGCGCCTGTTTCAGCCTGTTTCACGGGCGTCCGGGAGCCGCCCGGCTGCCGCCCCTGCCCGTCTTGGTGCCGCCCCAATTCGCGGCCATTTGCGCTGCCGTCAAGCATGATGGATTCTGTGGCACGATGTCGGGTTCTTTTCCTCGCGGCTCCCGCCGGCCTGTTGCGGCCGGCCTGGCTGCCGCGATTTTCCTTGCCTCGTCAATGGCTTCCGTCGATGCGGCGGGAATTGCGCGCGACGCCGAAACCGAGGCGCTGATCCGCGATTATGCCAGGCCGATCTTCAAGGCGGCCGGAATCCATGGGCAAGGCGTCAACATCTACGTCGTCACCGACGACACCTTCAACGCCTTCGTCGCCACCTCCGGCCAGATGTTCATCAATACCGGGGCCATCATCGAGGCGAAAACCCCCAATGAAATCATAGGGGTAATTGCCCACGAAACCGGCCATCTGGCACATAACGACCTTGCCGCCATCCGCCAGCAACTGGCCTCCACCCGGAATGCGGCGCTTGCCGCCTCGCTTGTCGGCTTCGGGGTCGCCATCGCCGGCGGGATATCCGGGGTGCGCGGTCTCGGCGATGTCGGCACTGCCATCGTCGCCGGCTCGACCCAGGCCGCGCAGCGCAGTCTCCTTGCCTACCAGCGCGGCCAGGAGGCCGGGGCGGACCGCGCGGCCGTTGATTTCCTTGAGAAAACCGGCCAGTCGGGCGCCGGACTGGTGGCGATCCTCAAGCGCCTTTCCGACGAGATGCTCCTCAGTTCCCGGAGCATCGATCCCTACATGCAGAACCATCCGATGCCGGCTGACCGCGTTGTGGCGCTTGAGAATTTGGTGGCGAAGGGCAAGTTCGTCGCCCACACCGACCCGCCCGGCCTTCAGCAGCGCCACGACCTCGTGCGCGCCAAGCTGGTCGGCTTCACCTGGTCGCCGGAACGCGTCGCCCGCCGCTACCCGATGACCGACCAAAGCCTTCCTGCCCGCTACGCGCGCGCCATCGTGGCCTATCGCAGCGGGGCACTGGCTCCTGCCCTCAAACAAATCGACGCCCTCATCGCCGCCGACAAGGCAAACCCGTACTTCCTGGAATTGAAGGGCCAGGCGCTGCTCGAGGGCGGCAGGCCTTCGGACGCGATTGCACCCCTTCGCCAGGCGGTTGCGCTTGCCCCCAATGCCGCCCTGATCCGCGCTCTCTATGGCCAGGCGCTGGTTGCCGCCGGCAACAAGGCCAATGTCGATGAGGCCGTTCAAACGCTCACGGTTGCACTGCAGGCGGATCCCGAGATCCCGGTCGGATTCAGGGCGCTGGCGCGGGCCTACGCGCTTCAGAACAACATACCCATGGCCGAACTGGCGACCGCGCAGGGGCTCTTCGCATCGGGCGACTTCAAGGAAGCCAAGCTCCACGCCGCGCGGGCTCAAGCGAATTTGAAGACCGGGACACCGGCATGGCTTCGCGCGGATGACATCGTGTCCTATAAACCCCCGCGGACCCCGGCCAAAGGATGAACCGAGGCGCTCTGGAGTATCCAATGAACGGACGTGTGGTCAGGCTCGGTTGGGCGTGCGGCTTGTCTCTTGCCGCAGCAGCCTTTCTCGCGGGTGGAGCAATAGCCGCGGAATCCTCGACTTCCGCAGCATCAGCCGGGCGCGCCTCGTCCACGCCGCTGATGCAGTTGGCGGCGTCGGCCGCCCCTGATGCCCCGGCCATGACCCCGCTCGCCACACCATTGAAGCCACAGGCGGAACTGAGCGATGACCAGCGCGCCGAGGTCGAGGCGATCGTCAAGAACTACCTGATCGCGCATCCCGAAATCATCCGCGAAGCCATGGACGAACTGCAGCGCCGCGAGGATGCCGCCGCGGCGGCCCAGCAGGTCAAGGCCATCACCGACAACCAGAACCTGCTTTTTTCGTCCAAGCGGCAGGTCGTGCTCGGTAACCCGAACGGCGATGTCACGCTGGTGGAGTTCTTCGACTACAACTGCACGTATTGCCGGCGAGCCCAGGCGGACATGAAGGCGCTGATCGCGTCGGACAAGAATCTGAGGGTCGTGCTGAAGGAATTTCCGGTTCTGGGCGACGGGTCGGTCGAGGCCGCCCAGGTAGCGGTCGCCGTGAACATGATCGCGCCCGAGAAATACGGCGAATACCACGACGCCATGCTCGGCGAGCGCGGACAGGTCAACGGCGCGCGCGCGCTGGCCGTCGCCGAGGAGATCGGCATCGACAAGGCCAAGCTCGCGCAAGCGATGAAATCGGATGAGGTCAAGGCAACCATCGCCGAAACATACGACCTTGCCTCCAAGCTCGCCCTCTCCGGCACGCCATCTTACGTGACGGCCAAGGAGGTAGTGGTCGGCGCGGTCGGCGTGGACGCGCTGAAGCAGAAGATTCAGGCGGCGCGCTGCAGCCTGGCGGCCACCTGCTGAGGCTCAGCGCACTTTCGTTTGAGCAGTGTTGGCCCTATAACCGCCGCGCTTTCCACGGCCCGGCCTTGACGGAAGCGTTTGTGCGGCGGAAACAGTCGGCTCATGGCGACTCCTGTCTTTGTCCTCAATGGGCCGAACCTCAACCTCCTCGGTGAGCGCGAACCGTCGATCTATGGCGGCAAAAGCCTCGCCGATATCGAGCGCGACTGCATGGCCGCGGGCAAGCGGCTCGAAATCGCGGTGGATTTCCGCCAAAGCAATCACGAGGGCGTGCTGGTCGACTGGATCCAGGAAGCCGGGCGCGCCCGCGCCGGGATCGTTCTGAACCCGGGAGCCTATGGCCATACGTCGATCGCTCTGCACGATGCGATTCGGGCCTGCGGGGCCCCGGTGATCGAGGTGCACCTGTCCAACGTGTTCGCCCGCGAGTCCTTTCGCCAACATTCATTCATCTCGCCGGTTGCCGCCGGTGTTATCTGCGGGCTGGGAGCTCAGGGCTACGTGCTCGCGCTCGAAGCCGTAAAGGACCTCGTCAAAGGCAAGCCGGCAAAGAGCGGCAAGAAATGACCGAGAAGAAGACTGTCCTCGACAAGGCTTTGATCCGCGAGCTGGCGGAGCTCCTCTCCGAGACGGGCCTCTCCGAAATCGAGATCGAACGAAACGACACCCGCGTACGGGTTGCGCGAAACATCGCCGCGCCCGCCGCCCCGCAGGCGCCCGTCCCGGTCGCTCCGCCGCAGGCAAGCGGCACGACGGCGCCCAAGGCCGACACGGCGGCAGGGGGCGATCTCTCCCGGCACCCGGGAGCCGTGCTGTCGCCGATGGTGGGGACCGCGTTCAGGGCTCCGGAGCCCGGCGCCAAGCCCTATGTGGACGTAGGCGACCGCGTAACCGAGGGACAGACTCTTCTCATCGTCGAGGCGATGAAGACGATGAACCAGATACCGGCGCCGCGGGCCGGGACGATCGTGCGCATCATGGTCGAGGACACACAGCCCGTCGAATACGGCGAGCCGCTGATGATTATCGAATGAGCGAGCAGCCGCCCCTCTTCGAGAAGATTCTTATCGCCAATCGCGGAGAGATCGCCCTTCGGGTTCTGCGCGCCTGCAAGGAATTGGGCATAGCCACCGTCGCCGTCCATTCGACCGCCGATGCCGATGCCATGCATGTCCGCCTCGCCGACGAAAGCGTTTGTATCGGGCCGCCGCCGGCACGGGATTCCTATCTGAACATCCCGCAGATCGTGGCCGCGTGCGAAATAACCGGCGCCGACGCGGTGCACCCCGGCTACGGATTCCTTTCTGAAAACGCGCGATTTGCCGATATTCTCGCCGCACACCAGGTGGCGTTCATCGGGCCAAGCCCGGAGCACATCCGCATCATGGGCGACAAGATCGAGGCCAAGCGCACGGCTGTGCGACTGGGTATCCCGGTCGTTCCAGGTTCCGACGGCAGCATCTCGAACGACGCACAGGCCCACAAGGTTGCGGCCGAGATCGGTTTTCCGGTGCTGGTCAAGGCGGCGGCTGGCGGCGGCGGCCGCGGCATGAAAGTGGCGCGCACTCCGGCCGACCTCTCCGATGCGCTCGCCAACGCCAGGAACGAGGCGCGCGCGGCGTTCGGCGACGATTCGGTTTACCTGGAGAAATACCTCGAGAAGCCGCGCCACATCGAAATCCAGGTGATGGGCGACGGCAAGGGCGGCGCGGTTCACCTCAATGAACGCGACTGCTCGCTGCAGCGGCGGCATCAAAAAGTCTGGGAGGAAGCGCCCTCGCCAGTCATCGACGCGGCGGCGCGAGCCCGGATCGGCGGCATCGTCGCGGATGCGATGGCGAAGATCGGCTATTCCGGTGCCGGCACGGTCGAGTTCCTCTACGAGAACGGCGAGTTCTACTTCATCGAGATGAACACCCGGCTGCAGGTGGAGCATCCGGTTACCGAGGCGATCACTGGCATTGACCTCGTGAACGAGCAGATCGGCATTGCCTCGGGCCGCGGCCTGTCGTTCTCCCAGGAAGACATCAAGGTGTCCGGGCACGCCATCGAGTGCCGCGTCAATGCCGAGAACCCGAGGACCTTTGCTGCCTCACCGGGAACGATAACCTACTATCACCCGCCCGGCGGGCTTGGCGTGCGCGTCGATTCCGCCGTGTATCAGGGCTACAAGATACCGCCCTATTACGACTCGCTGATCGGCAAGCTCATCGTCCACGGCCGCACCCGGCAGGAATGCATGATGCGCCTCCGGCGGGCACTCGACGAATTTGTCATCGACGGGATTCAAACGACGATCCCGCTGTTCCGCGATCTTGTCGACGATGCGGATATCGCCGCTGGCAACTACGATATTCATTGGCTGGAGAAGAAGCTCGCCGCCGCGACCTGAAGCGGCGACGCAGGCCCGCCCTCTCCAAGTTCGACGAACACCGGCCGAATGCCCGATGACCGGACGCGATGACATCCTTCTCGAGATCACGCCGGAGGTGCTCCTGAAGGCATATGCCGTCGGGATCTTCCCGATGGCTGAATCCGCCGACGATCCGGGCCTTTACTGGATCGAACCGGAGGCCCGCGGAATCATCCCGCTGGATCAATTCCATCTCTCGCGCCGACTGGCCCGTACGGTGGCCTCCGGCCGCTTCGAAATCCGGATTGATCAAGACTTTGGCGCGGTGATCGACGCCTGCGCCGAGGTTCAGCCGGAGCGGCAGAAGACGTGGATCAACGGCCGCATTCGGAAGCTCTACACCGATCTCTTCGCGATCGGCCATTGCCACACGGTGGAGGCCTGGCGCGACAACCGTCTTGTCGGCGGTCTCTACGGCGTCCGTCTGGGCGCGGCCTTCTTCGGCGAGAGCATGTTCTCGAGGGAAACCGATGCTTCGAAAGTCGCGCTTGTCCATTTGGTGGCGCGGCTGAAGATCGGAGGCTTCCGTCTGCTCGACACCCAATTCACGACCCAGCACCTGAAGCAATTCGGGGCCATCGACGTGGATCGCCGCCGTTACCATGAGCTGCTGGCAGATGCCTTGGCCGCCGAGGCCGATTTCTACGGCTTGGCTGCCGGGGGCGGCACGGTGGAAGAAGTCTTGCAGTCGGTCAGCCAGACATCATAGACGGCGTGATCGACCGCGTGCAGGCCTGGGCTTGACGCGAACATCCATCCCGAAAAAATCCGCTTCACCTTCCGCGCCAGGGTGATCTCGTCCACCTGCACGAAGGCGTCGGTCTGTGGCTGCTCGGACGGAGGGCGCGTGTAGCAGACCCGTGGCGTCACCTGGAGGGCGCCGAACTGCACGGTTTCGTTGATGTATACGTCGAACGAAATGATCCGGCCGGTGATCTTGTCGAGCCCGGCAAAAACCGCCACCGGATTTGCGATTTTTTCCGCTCGCGCCGGGGAAGCCAGGAACGCAAGGACCAGCGCCAGCGGCCCGATCGCCCTAACAAGAAACCGCAACTGCCGGAGCCGGGTCGTGGCAACGGGAAACGAGACTACCGGATGTTCCGTCATGCGACTCGGGCTGGCTTGATATCGCTGAGGCGCGGTAGGTAGCACGCAAATCTGGCGGGGAGAAGGCGAGGCTGCGACACTCAGGCGGCGGGAGCCGTAACGGTGCGACGAGCGGCCGCCATCCATCTTTCCAGGGCGGCGGCCTCCGATCGATCGAAACGAAGGCCGAGCTTGGAGCGCCGCCAAAGCACGTCTTCAGCCGTTTGCGCCCATTCCTCGTTTATCAGCCAAGTGACCTCGGCCTGGGTGAGATCGGCTCCGAACGTCCGGCCAAGGTCCGCGAGGCTGCGGGCGCCCGAAAGGATGATAGCCGCACGGGTCCCATACGCTCCGACGAGGCGCGTCGCCAAGGACTCGGGGACGAATGGGTAGGCGGCGCGCAGGGCACGGACAACGTCGGGGCCACCATCGACGGGAAAATGCCCTCCCGGCAACGATGCACCCGCGGTCCACTTCTTCCCGACCTTGATGTGGCGCCCGAGCCATTCGAGCGCATGTTCGGAAAGGCGGCGGAAGGTAGTCACCTTTCCGCCGAATACCGAAAGAACGGGAGCCGCGCCATTCGCCGCATCGAGTTCCAGGACATAGTCGCGCGTAGCTTCCTGCGCGCGACTAGCGCCGTCGTCATAGAGCGGTCGCACGCCTGAATAGGCCCAAACCACCGGCTCATCGATCGCCGAAGCCTTGAAGTATTCGCTGATCGTCGCGGTCAGGTAGGCGACGTCCGCCTCGTCGACCGCGACCTCGGCGGGGTTGCCGTGGAAGTCCTCGTCGGTCGTTCCGATCAGGGTGAAATCGTGCTCATAGGGGATGGCGAAAACGATGCGGCCGTCCGTATTCTGAAAGACGTAGGCCCGATCGTGGTCGAACAATTTTCTGACCACGATATGGCTGCCTTTGACAAGCCGCACATGCGCCCGGGCGTTGGAGTGAACGACGTGCTCCAGCACGTCCGCTACCCAGGGTCCGGCCGCGTTGACAAGGGCGCGCGCGGTAATCACGCGGCGCTCGCCAGTCTCCGTGGACTCGACCGAGAGGCGCCAGGCCTTGCCTTCACGTTCCGCGATGACGCATCGAGTGCGGGGATTGATGCTGGCGCCCCGTGTGCGGGCATCGATCGCGTTGAGAATCACCAGGCGCGAATCGTCGACCGTGCAATCGGAATATTCGAAGGCGATCCCGTACCGATCCTGCAGGGGTGCGCCCGCGGCATCCTGACGAAGATTCAGGGCGCGGGTTGGCGGAAGGATCCTTCTTCCGCCAAGGTGATCGTAAACAAACAGGCCCAGCCTCAACATCCATGGAGCCCGCAAGCCGCGGTGGTGAGGCAACACGAAGCGCATCGGGCGGATGATATGCGGGGCCGATCTGAGCAGGACTTCGCGTTCGCAGAGAGCCTCGCGGACCAAGCGGAAGGCGTAGCGTTCGAGGTACCTCAATCCGCCATGAATCAGTTTCGTCGACGCGGAGGAGGTCGCGCCGGCCAGGTCGCCGGCCTCGCAAAGATAGACCGACAGCCCTCGGCCGGCGGCATCACGGGCGATTCCACACCCGTTGATGCCGCCACCGATTATGGCCAGATCGTAGGTCGGCACGCTCAAGATCAGTCCCCAGCCGGGAATCCCGACGGCCAAAGATGCCTCAGCTGCGCAGAAAATGCGAAGGCAATCCGCCAGGCAAACGGGACGCCGAGGAACCGCGAGACTGTGCCGCTAGATTCTTCCCATCAGGACCAGAACGAGAAGGATTATCACTACGACGCCCAGCACTCCGGACGGACCGTAGCCCCAATTGCGCGAATAGGACCAGGAGGGAACCGCGCCAATCAGCAGGAGTATCAGAACGACAACGAGGATGGTGCCAAGCATGGCCGTCGACTCCACCGGTCGGAGGAAATAAGCGATTCAACGAGCGGCCCCGGCCAGCCGTGATCCGGTAGTAACGCGTTCTCGGCGCTTTTGTTCCTGGAGGCTGGCCTGTCAGACCGTGCTGGTATCGGCTAGCTGACTTGCTTGACCAGTGCGAAGTCGTGTTCCGCGGTGTAGTAGGGATTCCCCAGGCCGAGCTTCTTCGACTCGACCGCATCGTCGTGCTTCACAAAGTCGACGACCAGGCTGTCCTTGACACCGAAGACCGCGTCGGAGTCGAGATACTGATCCCCGGCGACGAACATATGCGTGGTCACCGGCTCGAAGCCGGGAGCACCGATGATGAAATGGATGTGGGCCGGCCGCATGGGATGGCGGCCCAACGCCATCAGCATCTTGCCCACCGGTCCGTCGGTCGGGATCGAATAATGCTTCGGCTTCACCGTGCGGAAGAAGAACCGGCCATCGGCTCCGGTCGTCAACAGACCCCGGAGATTCATTTCGGGCTGGGTGGGATCCTGCACGTCATAGGCTCCGTCAGACGACGTTTGCCAGACATCGAGCTGGGCGCCCGCTATCGGCCTGCCCGCTTGATCAACCACCCGCCCCGATATGTAAGCCGGATCACCCTTTCCATCCATGGAGATGGTGTCGCCCATCTTCTTCTTCGGAGCGCCGGCGACATGGAACGGTCCGAGGACCGTCGACTCGGTCGCGCCCGATGGCTTCCGGTTGTTGATCGCGTCCACGAGCATCGAGACTCCGAGAGTGTCGGAGAGCAGAATGAACTCCTGACGCTTATCGTCGCATTTTTGTCCGGTCTCGGTCAGGAACCGGATTGCCGCCATCCACTCGTCCATGGTGGGTTCGACCTCGCGGACGACGGCATGGAGGTGCGTCACAACAGATGTCATGATTTGCTTCAGGCGAGCGTCCTTCGTGTCCGACATCCGGTCGAGCACGGCAGCCGTTGCGGTATGCTCATTGAAGTCGCGCATTCCATCCTCCCCCGGGTGCGGCCAGCCTGCTGGACAGCCGCGTAACACCTTCTACTCATCCCACGCCGTCTTGCCCGCGCTTCGGATCGTTGGGTCAAGCGGCCCTGCGCTTCGCCTCGATCTGCCCGATGGCGTCAACCACAGCGTCGAAGGTCAGCATGGTCGAGGCGTGCCGGGCCTTGTAGTCGCGTACCGGCTCAAGAAACGCCAGATCGGCGAAACGCCCCGCCGGCGGCGATCCGTTTTCCTTGAGCATCCGGCGCATGGTGTCGCGAACGTGGCGCAACTCGTCCGCCGTGGCGCCGACCACATTTTGAGCCATGATCGCTGACGATGCCTGGCCGAGCGCGCAGGCCTTCACTTCATGAGCGAAATCGGTAACCACGTCGCCGTTCATCTTCAGGTCGACGGTGACGGTCGAACCGCAAAGGCGCGAGTGGGCGGTCGCCGAGGCGTCCGCAGCCGGCAGGCGCCCAAGCCGCGCTATCGAGCCGGCAAAGCCAAGGATTCGCTTGTTGTAGATGTCATCCAGCATGCCCCGAATATAGGCAGGGAAGCGGTTTTTCGCCACCGGCAGCCCCACGCGGGAGGCAAATTTGCTGCGGGACGCGGCGCGGAGGCCCGGTTCATGCTTCGCAATGGGCCTGGCCGTCGCTATATATCCGGCAATCGGCTTCGGCCGAGAATTGGAGTCGCGTGATGGACGTCCCCGTCAAGAAGCCAGTCGCTACCACGCCCGCATCCGCGCAGCCGCAGCGGCCAAGCCGTGAAGAGGCCGAGGCGGCCGTGAAGACGCTGATTGCCTGGACCGGCGACAACCCGGCGCGTCCAGGCCTGCTCGATACCCCGCGGCGGGTCGTAAGCGCCTTCGAGGAGTTCTACGCCGGCTATGGCCAGCGTCCCGACGAGGCGCTCGAGCGCACGTTCGAGGAAGTGGGTTCCTACGACGACCTCGTGCTGGTTCGCGACATCCCGTTCTATTCGCACTGTGAGCACCACATGGTGCCCTTCGTCGGCAAGGCGCACGTCGCCTATTTCCCGATCGAAAAGGT
>JBBQGL010000098.1:0-16260 GCA_038323025.1 Hyphomicrobiales bacterium | reverse complement strand
CCGCTCCGCCCCTCAAACGCGTTCATCAGGTTCCAGCCCACGCCGCGGTGAAAAATACGCCGAGCAGAACCGCGACCGTCTTCACCCCGAAGCCAAGCCAATACCGAAATCCGTAAGCTCATGAATAAGGGCGGCTAGCTGATTGGCCGTTCAAAGAGCTACAGATTTCCGGATCAGCGAATTCTCGTGGATCTGTTCGTAATGCTTGTGTTCCTTAACTAAACAAGCCGATTATCCGGTCAATCAAGGCGCGGGCGCTTTCATGGCACGCAGCAGCAGCGACGAATTGCGCCGCCGTCAATTGATCGCGGCGACCATCGAAACCATGGCCGAGTCCGGTTTCGGTGCGGCAACCCTTGCCGAGATCGGAAGCCGCGCTCACGTCTCCGCCGGCCTGATCTCCCACTATTTCGCCGACAAGGATGGGCTGCTTGAGGCGACGCTGCGCAGCCTCGCCTCGCGGCTGTCGCGGGGCGTCTCTGACCGTCTCAAGGCCGCAACCACGCCCCGCCAGCGCATCCAGGCAGTGATCGACGCCACTCTGGCCCCGGAAGAGTTCGACCCGAGGACGTGCAGCGTATGGCTGGCCTTCTGGGGTCAGGCGATCCATTCGGCCCGCCTGAAGCGCGTCCAGCACGTCTACCAGCAGCGCGTCCGCTCCAACCTCCGTCATGCCCTCGCCCAGCTCGTGCCCGCCGCCGATTCGGACCGTCTCGCCATCGGCCTCGCCGCCATGATCGACGGGCTCTGGCTGCGCGCGGCGCTTTCCGCCGGGGGCGAGATCGACAGCAGCGGTGCCCGCGCGATCGCTGCCGCCTTCATCGACGGCGAGATAGCGGCCGCGGCAGCAAATCCGCCCGCAACCGCCAGCGTCCCGGCCTCATCCCGCCTCCGCAACCACATCGGCGGGGCCTATGTCGACAGCCTCGCCGCGGAGACCTTCACCAGTATCAACCCGGCGACCGGCGAGGTCCTCGCCGAGATCGAGGTTGCCGGTCCCGCCGAAGTGGAGCGCGCGGTGGAAGCCGCGCGCCAGGGCCAGAGGGTGTGGTCGGCGATGACCGGCTCGGAGCGCGGGCGCGTATTGCGGCGCGCCGCCGATCTGCTTCGCGCCCGCAACGCCGAGCTGGCGCACCTCGAGACCCTCGACACCGGCAAGCCGATCCAGGAGACCTCGGTGGTCGACGTCGTCTCGGGTGCCGATTGCCTCGAATATTTCGCGGGGATCGCTGCCGGGCTGGCCGGCGAGCACATCGACCTCGGGCCGTCGGCGCTCGGCTACACCCGGCGCGAGCCGCTTGGCATCGTCGCCGGCATCGGCGCGTGGAACTACCCGCTGCAGATCGCCTGCTGGAAAGCCGCCCCGGCGCTTGCCTGCGGCAACGCCATAATCTTCAAGCCGGCGGAGCTGACACCGCTCACCGCTTCCAAACTCGCCGAGATTTTCGTCGAGGCCGGCGTGCCCGCCGGGGTCTTCAACGTCGTCCAGGGTTTCGCCGAAACCGGCCGGCTGCTGACGCGCCACCCGGCCATCGCCAAGATCTCTCTGACCGGCGAGGTCGGCACCGGCAAGGCAGTCATGGCCGACGCCGCCGCCACGCTCAAGCACATCACGCTGGAACTGGGCGGCAAGTCGCCGCTCCTCGTCTTCGACGACGCCGATCTCGACGACGCGGTCGGCGGCGCGCTTCTCGCCAACTTCTATTCGGCCGGCGAGGTCTGCTCGAACGGCACGCGCGTTTTCGTCCATGAAAGGGTCAAGGCCCGCTTCCTCGAGAAGCTCCTCGGCCGCGTCGCAAAAATGCGGATCGGCGATCCGCTCGATCCGCACACCCAGGTCGGCGCGCTGATCTCGAACGAGCACATGGAGAAGGTGCTCGGCTTCATCGCCCGCGGAAAGAAGGAAGGCGCCAGGGTGCTGACCGGCGGCGAGCGCGTGACCAGGGGTGCGCTGGCCAAGGGGTTCTTCGTTGCACCGACCGTGTTCGACGGCTGCCGCGACGACATGGCGATCGTGCGCGAGGAAATCTTCGGGCCGGTGATGACGGTGCTCTCCTTCACCGATGAGGAAGAGGTGATCGCCCGCGCCAATGCCACCGAATACGGGCTCTCCGCCGGCGTCTTCACCCGCGATATCGCCCGCGGCCATCGCGTCATTGCCCGGCTGGAGGCCGGCACCTGCTGGATCAACCACTATAACGTGACGCCGGTCGAACTGCCGTTCGGCGGCGCCAAGCGCTCCGGCCTCGGCCGCGAGAACGGCAAGGCCGCGATCGAGCATTATTCGCAGCTGAAGAGCGTCTACGTCGCCCTCGCCCCGGTGCAGGCGCCGTACTGAGATGTCCGGCGAACCCCTCAAGCGCCGACCGCTCGACGCCGACGAGACCTTCGACTTCATCATCGTCGGAGCCGGATCGGCGGGCTCGGTGCTCGCCAACCGGCTGACCGAGGACGGCAGGAGCCGCGTCCTTCTCCTCGAATACGGTGGCTCCGACCGCTCGATCTTCATCCAGATGCCGAGCGCGCTCTCCATCCCCATGAACCGGCCGCGTTACAATTGGGGCTATCACACCGAGCCTGAGCCGAACCTCAACCATCGCCGCCTCGACGTTCCACGCGGCAAGGTGCTGGGCGGCTCCTCATCGATCAACGGCCTCGTCTACGTGCGCGGCAACCCGCTCGATTTCGAACGATGGGCCGAGGAGGGCGCGCGCGGCTGGGGGTGGCATGACGTGCTTCCCTACTTCAAGCGCGCCGAGACCCGCGAGGAAGGCGGCGACGAATATCGGGGCCGCGACGGACCGCTGTCGACGCGCTACGGCAGGCTGGCCAATCCGCTTTACCGGGCCTTCATCGAGGCCGCGAAGCAGGCCGGATACGCCGAAACCGCGGACATGAACGGCTTCCGCCAGGAGGGCTTCGGGCGGATGGATATGACGGTGGCCGGCGGCAGGCGCGCCAGCGCGGCGCGCGCCTATCTGAGGCCCGCGATGCGCCGCTCGAACCTCACGGTGCTCACCAACGCCCTGGCGACGCAGATTGTCTTTGACGGCCGGCGCACGACCGGGGTGCGCTACCGGCTCGGCGGCAGCGAGCATCTCGCGCGCGCCACCCGCGAAGTCATTCTCTCCGGCGGCGCGATCAACTCGCCGCAGCTCCTGAAGCTCTCCGGCATCGGGCCGGGCGCGGAACTGAAGCAGCACGGTATCGCCGTCGTCCACGATTCCGCCGGAGTGGGCGAGAACCTGCAGGATCACCTCGAGTTCTATTTCCAGGTCGCGTCAAAGGAGCCCGTAACCCTCTACTCCCACCTCGGCCTTCTCGGCCGGGCGCGGATCGGGGCGGCCTGGCTGCTCCGCCGCGACGGGCTAGGCGCCAGCAATCATTTCGAGACCGGCGGCTTCATCCGCAGCCGGGCGGGCGTGAAGTATCCCGACATCCAGTTTCATTTTCTGCCGCTCGCGGCTTCGTATGACGGCCGCGTGCGGGCTTCCGGTCATGGCTTCCAGGCCCACGTCGGACCGATGCGCTCGACGAGCCGCGGCTGGGTTCGCCTTGCCTCGCCCGACGCATCCGACAAGCCGCGCATCCGTTTCAACTATATGAGCCACCCCGACGACTGGGCGGAGATGCGGGCCTCAGTCCGCCTGACCCGCGAGATTTTCGCCGCGCCGGCCTTCGACCGCTATCGCGATCACGAGATCCAGCCGGGGGCGGAGGTCACCAGCGACGAGGCCATCGACGCCTTCATCCGGGCGAAGGCCGAGAGCGCCTATCACCCGTCCTGCACCTGCCGCATGGGTGCCGTCGGCGATCGGCTCGCCGTCGTCGACCCTGAGACCCGCGTCATCGGCGTCGACGGGTTGCGCGTGGTCGATGCCTCGATCATGCCATCGATCACGACCGGCAACCTCAATGCCCCGACGATCATGATCGGCGAAAAGGCGGCGGACATGATCCTCGACCGCCCGCCCCTCGCGTCGTCGAACGCACCCTATTACGTCGCGCCGGACTGGCAGGTCGCGCAGCGCTGAGCCCAGGCGCTAGACGAGATCGGATACCGCGAACCGGCCCAGTTCCACGGACTGGTGGCTGTCCGTGAGATGAAGGAGCGGCTTGTTGCCGTAGAATGACGCCCACTGGGAGAAGGTGCTGGGCGGCCCGAACACGTAGTCGCACTCCGCCAGGGCATAGAGGTCGGCCGCCGCGCTTCCGGGACCAGAAGCGGTCGGCAGCTCGGAAAATGCACCGGCATCCAGCGGCTCGTCGCTGCACAGCAGATAGGCGACCCGCTTCCCGCCGAACTGGTCGCCGAGCTCCCGCATCCACGCGGCATAGCGTGACAGCGGGAAAAGGTACTGGCCGTTCTTCCAGGTCGCGTAGTCGCCACGCCGGACGTGCACTCCCACGACAACGTCGGCATTTTGGCGAAGCCCGGCGACGGCCTCGCGGCTCGCTTTCCGCAACGTTTCGACGGGACGGAAATAGCGCCGGATCCCGTCGCCGTGACGATGGAGAAGCTGCGGGGCGCGGAACATCCATCCGTTAACGAGAACAACGCTGGCGCCGCGAACCTTGGCTTCGACTTCGGGACCGGCGAGGTCGGTTATTTCGGTGCCCGGGGTTTCGCGCAGCGTCACGACACGACCACCGAACATCGGCAGGCGTTCGTTGAGCACGCTTGCCGTGCGCGCGGCGTGGAAGAAGACACGTGTTCCGCGCAGAAGCGCCGCCGCCCCCGGGATGAGATCGAACGCGCTGCCGTGGCCGGCAACCGGATATCGGCAATAGATATCCCGACGCGTGGTCTCGAACAGCGTGGCATAGGAGTGGAAGGTCGGATTCGTCACCCGGTAGCCGCGCTCCGCCGCCAGCGCGATGAAGTTGGCGAAAAGGACCAGGCGGTTCGCGAGCCGCCCGGTCCTGCCCGCAATGATAAACAGCGGTCCGCGCGGCGACGGCGGCGGGCCGTCCTTGCCGGCACCTTGCATCGATCTGCGTGGCGCTGTCATTGGGCTAGGCGGTGTCCTGTCTTCTGCGCGTCTGATGCGCCCGGTGCTAGAGCCCCATGCAGGCAAGATCAACCGACCCTCGGGCGACAATCTACCATGCCCGCCTGCCATGCCCGCGAGCGCGCTCAGCCCGCCAGCGCCTGCGCCAGATCGGCGATGAGGTCATCCGCGTCCTCGATGCCGGCGGACAGGCGGATCAGCGAGGGAGAGATGCCGAGGGCGTGGCGCTTCTCGGCCGGAATGCTGCCGTGGGTCATCAGGGCCGGATGCTCGATCAGGCTCTCCACGCCGCCGAGGCTCTCGGCCAGCGTGAATATCTGCACGCGCTCCAGCATCCGCTTGGTGCCGGCGAGGTCGCGGTCCAGCTCGGCGGTGATCATGCCGCCGAAGGCGTGCATCTGCCACCGGGCGATGGCGTGCTGGGGGTGGCTGGCGAGGCCGGGATAAAACACGCGGCGCACGTCGCTGCGGCTCTCCAGCCACTCCGCGATCTTCAGGCCGTTCGCCGAATGGCGTTCCATGCGGAGCGCCAACGTTTTCAACCCGCGGAGGGCAAGGAAACTGTCGAATGGCCCCGAGATCGCGCCGACCGCGTTTTGCAGGAAGCGGAGGCGGTCCTGCAGTTCCTTGTTCTCCCCCACCACGACGGAACCGCCGACCATGTCGGAATGGCCGTTCAGGTACTTCGTCGTCTAGTGGACGACGATGTCGATGCCGAGCTCCAACGGGCGCTGGATATAGGGGCTGCCGAACGTGTTGTCGGCGGCCGAGATCAGGCCGCGCCGGCGGGCGAGCGAGGCCACCGCTTCGAGGTCGATCACCCTGAGCAGCGGATTGGTCGGCGTCTCGACCCAGAGCATGCGCGTTTCAGGCCGGATCGCCGCTTCGACCGCCGCAAGGTCGGTGAAATCGACGAAAGTGACCTTCAGTCCGGCGGAGCGGCGGCGGACCTTGTCGAGGAGCCGGAAGGTGCCGCCGTAGATATCGTCGGTAGCGATGATGTGGCTGCCGCTGTCGAGCAGTTCGAAAACCGTGGCGATCCCGGCGAGCCCCGACGCAAAAGCGAAGCCGGCGGCGCCGCTCTCCAGATCGGCGATGCAGCGCTCGAAGGCCACGCGCGTCGGATTCTTGGTACGCGCGTAGTCAAAGCCCTTGTGCACGCCGGGGCTCTGCTGCGCGTAGGTCGAGGTGGCGTAGATCGGCACCATCACCGCGCCCGTGGTCGGATCATGCTCCTGGCCGCCATGGATGGTCCGCGTCGCGAAGGCGAGGCGGTTGCCCGGTGGGTTGATCATTTGTCGAGCCTCAGGTGATTGATCAGGTCGATCCGTGTGATCAGCCCGACAAAGTCCTCGCCGTCCAGCACGATCGCCACCTCGTTCTGCTCGAAGATGGGAAGCAGCACATCGAGCTTCTCGTTCGCCTGGACCGTGTGCAGCTCCGAGGTCATCGCCGAGCCGACCGGCTCGTTGAATCGGGTCGCGCGATGTTCCTCGGCTCCCTCGACCGCGGTCAGGATATCGCTTTCGTCGAGAATTCCCACCAGCCGGGCGTCGTCGAGGACCGGCAGCTGGGATACGTCGGCGGTGCGCATGCGGTTATAGGCCGTAAGCAGCGTGTCGTCGGGACCGACGAAGACCGCGGCGCCCTCTCCGTAGGTGCGCGTCACCAGATCGCGCAGGTTGCCGTAGTGCTTGCGTTCGGCGAGCCCCTGCTCGATCAGCCAGAAGTCGTTGTAGAACTTGGAGAGATACTTGTTGCCGCTGTCGCAGACGAGGGTCACGACGCGCTTCGGCTTCGTCTGCTCGCGGCAATACTGGAGCGCCGCGGCGAGCAGCGTGCCCGATGACGAGCCGCCGAGGATGCCCTCCTTGGCCAGCAGCGTGCGGGCCGTCATCATGCTGTCGCTGTCGGTGATCGAATAGGCGCGGCTGACGAACGACAGGTCGGCATTGGGAGGAATGAAATCCTCGCCGATGCCTTCCACCGCCCAGCTCCCGGCCTCGAGGAGTACGCCGGTGTGGACGTAGGGGGCCAGCACCGACCCTACCGGATCGGCGAGCACCATCTCGGTCTTCGGCGACACCGATTTGAAGAATCGCCCGAGGCCGGTAAGCGTGCCGCCGGAGCCGACGCCAACCACCACGGCATCGACATCGTGGCTGAGCTGTTCCCATATTTCCGGCCCAGTAGTCGTTTCGTGGGCGAGCGGATTGGCGGGATTGGCGAACTGGTTGACGTAGAACGATCCGGTGATCCCGGCGGCGATGCGCTTCGCCATGTCCTGATAGTACTCGGGATGGCCCTTGCCACATCGGACCTGGTCATGCGCACGTCGGCGCCAAGCGCCCTGAGGTGCTGCACCTTCTCGCGCGACATCTTGTCGGGGACGACGAGCACCAGGCGGTATCCCTTGGTTATCCCGACCTGGGCGAGGCCGAGGCCGGTATTACCCGCCGTCGCCTCGACGATCGTGCCGCCGCGTCTGAGCCGCCCGTCCTTCTCGGCCGCCTCGATCATCGCCAGCGCGATGCGGTCCTTGATCGACCCGCCCGGGTTCTGGCTTTCCAGTTTCGCAAACAGCCGGCAACGCCCGGCGTTGAGCTTCTTCAGCTCGACGACCGGGGTCTTGCCGATCAGCTCGAGGACGGAGTCCACGGGCCCGCGCAGGTCAGTCATTTCCGGCTTCTCCGACCCGCCCGGTGGTAAGGTAGGCCTCGTCTCGAACAAAGAAATCCCTGCTCATTTCCTGGCTGGCCCGCGGAAAAGAATACCGCCGCGGCCCATTCGGGTAAGGCACCGGGAACGCGAGGGCGACGGCAAGGCCTGCGCTCGACCGGATTGGGGGAGGGTCCGAGCCCGGGCGATCGTGGCACAACGGCCGCCGACGAAATTCGTTTCGCAGACCCACGCGGATATGGTTCAGTCGGTTCGGCCGGAACCGCGCGCGAGCGTCTTTTCTCCTGATCCGCGCCTGCCGGCTGACGGGTGGCAATTAATTTGGGGGCACAACGCAGATGGCAATGAAGAACCGGCTGGGCGGCCATACCAACAGCTATCACACCTACAGCCTCGAAGAGGCGCTGAAGGGCATTGCCGCCGCAGGCTACCGCTACGTCGAACTGACCGCGGTGCGCGGCTGGACCGAACATGTCCCGCTCGACGCCGACGCCAAGGCGCTTGGCGGTATCCAGCGCATGCTGAATTCGCTGGGCCTGGTCAGCCTCAGCCTTAGCGGCCACTCCGACCTCACGATTAGGGACGGCCTGGAACTCGGGCTGCTCGCCGTCGACCTTTGCGAGCGGATGGGCATCGGCATCATGAACACCGCAATCGGCGGCCACTACAGCGAGAAGGAGGACGAGGCCGCCTTCATGGGCAACATCCACCGGCTTGCCGACTACGCCGCGGCCCGTGACATCCGCCTCGGCATCGAGATCCACGGCGAGATCACCAAGTCGGGAGCGGCGGCAATCGCGGTGCTCGGCCGCATCGGTCGCGATAATGTGCTGATCAACTACGATACCGCAAACGTCGAGTTCTACGGCGGCGTAACCGCGGTCGCCGACCTGCCGGCCGCCCTGCCGAAGCTGGTGCACTGCCACCTCAAGGACAAGCGCGGCGAGGGTCGGATCTGGGACTTTCCGGCGATCGGCGAGGGGCACGTCGACTTCAAGTCCGTGCTCGGCATCATGGAGCGCGGCGGCTTCACCGGGCCGCTCAGCGTCGAGATCGAGTTCAAGGGCGATCCGTGGCCGCCGCTCGCCGAGGTCAACCGCGCGATGAAAGCCTCGCGCGACAAGCTCGTTTCCCTCGGCCTTTCGTGAGCGGCGGAAACGGGCCATGAGGATCGGAATCCTCGGTTCGGGCTTCATGGGCGGCACGCACGCCCGTGCCTTTGCGAAAATCCCTGGCGTCCAGGTGGTCGCGGTGTCCTCGCGCCACCTCGACAAGGCGGAGAAACTCGCGGGCGAGGTCGGTGCCCGTGCCACGACCGACGACCGCACGATCCTCGAGGACCCGACGATCGATGCGATCAGCAACACCCTGCCGACCCACCTGCATCCGGAGTCGACGATAGCCGCGCTCAATGCCGGCAAGCACGTGCTCCTCGAGAAGCCGTTCGCGCTGACGGCACCCGAATGCGACGGCATGATCGCGGCAGCGAAAGCCGGCGGACGAACCCTGATGGTGGCGCACGTCCTTCGCTTCTGGGGGGACTATGTGTCCCTGGTCGGTTTCGTGCAGAGCGGCGCGCTCGGCAGGCCGATCTCGGCGATAGCCCTGCGCCTGTCGCAGTTGCCGGCTTGGGCCGACTGGTTCCTCGACCCGTCGCAGAGCGGCGGCGCCGTCCTCGACCTCTGCGTCCACGACTTCGACGCCCTCAACTGGGTGCTCGGCACACCAAAATCGGTCTACGCGCGGGGCAAGCAGTTCCGGCCCGGGCTCTGGAACGACATCCATGCCAGCATCGACTACGGCGGCGCGAATGGCTTCGTTGAAGGCTGCGAGTTCATGCCGCAGGGCTATCCCTTCACCTGCGGCCTGAGGGTGACCTGCGAGGGCGGCGTGGCGGAGTTCGCGTTCCGCGCCGGCGGCGTCAGCGTCGAGATGGGCGGCGGCAGCTCGCTCCTCGTGCACGAGGCGGGCAAAGCCTTTCCGCTTGTCCCCAAGCCGGGCGACGCCTACCGCAACCAGATCGAATATTTTGCCGCGTGCATACGCGAAAACCGCGCGCCGCTCCTCGGTACGCCCGAGCAGGCGCGCCTTGCCGTGCGCATGGCGAACGCAGCGCGGGAATCCTTCGAGACCGGGGCGGTCGTTCCGATATGATGGCCGCGAGAACCACGCCCTGAGCCGACCATTGGGAACTGGACCATGGACGATTCCCTGTTCGGAAAAGAAGATTCCCGGGGCTACTGGACCCCGAAAAAACGCGTCAGCTATGGGCCGGCATTCGACTGGCCGCCCGATCCACGGGCGCTGTTCAAATGGCTGTTCGGCTTTCCCGGCTATTTCCTGCCGTGGAACGTTCTCTATGCCGTCGCGGCGGTCCTCATCTGGGAGTTCTTGACGCCGCCGCTGGAGACCTTACAGACGTTTTCGCTCGCCTGGGCGGGGCTGATCCTCCTCCGCAATATCGGTCTCGCCGTTCTCGTCTACGGCGCGTGGCACCTGTGGCTCTACGCCTGGCGGAAGCAGGGCACCGCCTTCAAATACAATCGGCAATGGCCGAAGCGGGGCTCCCCGGTCTTTCTGTTTCAGAGCCAGACCTACGACAACATGTTCTACACCCTCGTCAGCGGCGTGCCGATCTGGACGGCTTATGAGGTTCTCCTGCTGTGGGCGTATGCCAACCACATCGCCCCGATGTTCGGCTTCGCCTCAAACCCGGTGGGCTTCGTCGCGCTGTTCTTTCTGGTGCCGCTGATCCATGAGGTCGGATTCTATTTCGGGCACCGCCTCCTCCATTGGCCGCCGCTCTACCGGCTGGCCCACAGCCTGCATCACCGCAACGTCAATCCGGGTCCGTGGTCGGGCCTTTCGATGCATCCGATCGAGCACGTCATCTATTTCTCCACCATCCTCCTGTTCTTTCTCATCCCGTCCCATCCCATACACATGATCAACCTTGCCTCGCGCCTGGGCCTCTCCCCCGCGCAGGGGCATACGGGTTTCGACCGGGTGGTGGTCGGCGAAGAGACGAGCATGGACACCTCCTACTTCGCCCACTACCTGCATCACAAATATTTCGAGGTGAACTATGCCGATGGCATGGTGCCGCTCGACCGGTGGTTCGGCTCCTTCCACGACGGATCGCCAGAGGCCCACGAGGCCATGAAGGCAAGACGCCTGCGGCGTGGTGTTTGAAGTCGACGCCGAGATCTTCGCGTGCGCCAGATCATTGGCGCCGGCTACCCGAGGCACCGCCCGCCATGAATTTCCACTTCGTTTCTTCGGCCCTGATCGCCATGGCAATCCTGGCCTCGCCCACACCTGGCGAGGCGGCCCAGTTCCGGGCAACGAAACTTCGGACTATCGGGCTTGCCTGCGTTGTCTCTCCCTACGGGCGAACGGCCGGGCAAATGACCGCGTTCAAGCTGGGATTCAAGAACGTCGGCGCCCTGGCCATCAAGGCGGGCAAGACGGTGGTGCTGACCGGCACCCCCTTCGGGACGCTCAGCTACACGCTGCACGACGACCTGCAGCCGAACGATCAGTTCTCCGTCTGGGATTTCCCGATCGCGCAGAAACCGACGAGTTGCTCCGCTTCGGCGAGATAGCCCGTCCCATCCCGCGCGGGGAGCCGCAACCGCTTTCCCCGGTCAGGTCAGGTGGGCGAGAAAATCGCGGACCACCGCATTGAAGCGGGCCGGGTTCTCGAAGCACATGAAATGCGAGCCGCCATCGGCTTCGGCGAATATTTCCAGCCTTGCGCCGGGGATCTGACCAGCGATCCATTCCTGCGACACGACCGGAAAGACGCTCATCTCCGCGCCGACAACCAGGGTTGGAAGGCGGATCCGGGCGATGACGTCGCGCCAGTCGCGCATGGCGTGATCGAGGAAAAGCGTCGCGGCCAGTTTCCGCGGCATCTTCAGGCTCTCCCGCACCGCCCAATCGAACTCGTCGGCCGGGAATGTCCTGGTGAACAGGGGCTTGTATCGCTCCCAGGTCCACTCGACTCCGTTCGGCACCGCGAAACGGGCGGCAAAGGCGAACACGTCGTCCGCGGTCTGGGTGGCGCCATAGGCCAAGGCCTCGGCTTTGGACCAGTGCGGCTGAATGAGTTGCGTCGGCGCCTGGTCGACCAGGACGAGCGCATCCACCGCGCCGGGCCCGAACAGGTCGAGATAGCTCCAGATGATCGAGCAACCCATGGAATGTCCCATGAGGATGACCCGATCGAGCTCGAGCTGGTCGAGGATCTCCCTGAGATCGGCCGAGAAGCGGCTGATGCGCAGACCGTAGTCGACCTTGGCGGACATCCCGCCGCCGCGGACATCGACCGCGATCACCCGATGGTCGGCGGCGAAACCGGTGATCTGGTGATGGTATTGGGCGGCGCTGTTCGTCCATGAAGGCAGGATGAGCATCGGCTGCCCTTCACCCACCTCGATGACGCTGAGGACCGCCCCATCATTCATCGTGAGCGTACGACGCGGAAGGGCGGCGATCTTGGCTTCATCCGGCATGGACGATTTCCCCGACGTGGCTCGTTCCGTCCACTATCCAGCACCACCCAAGCGCACTCAAGGTCCGGGATTCGCGATAGCCGGCATCGCCATTTTGGTCTTCCGACCTCTGGCGGGTGGCGCGTTTGCGCTGCTGGCCGATTCAGCCTGCCGGCGCGGTTGCGTCGGCTGTTTCGGCGGTTCGGCCTGGCTTCCTATATGAGCAGCGCGGCGAGGCTCGGCTTGCCCTTCCGGGAAACAATCCCCGTCGACCGCAGGAGAGGGTCGTGGACGAAGCGATCGATTGGGTCGAAGTGCAGCGCTGCAGAACGCCTCGCGAGGCCAATCAGCGCGCCCTCGTGCTGGTGGCGGTCGGGATCTCGGCGCGGCTGGAGCCGCGCGGCGGAGGCATCGGGCTGCTGGTTTCCGGACACGAGGCAACGCATGCACGGCAGGAGCTCGTGGCCTATGACGAGGAGAATGTTCCTCCCGTCCAGGTTCCCCAGACCGAGCGCCCTTTTGCCGAAGGCATATCGGCGGCAATGGTCTTTTGCGCGGTCCTCGTCTTTGTCCATGCGGCAGCGAGCCGGGAGGCCTTCTCCCTTGACTGGCTGACGGCCGGCGAAGCGCAATCCGGCCTCATCAAGGGGGGTGAATGGTGGAGAACTTTCACGGCTCTCACCCTTCATGCCGACTTCGAGCATCTTCTCGGCAACATCGGCATGGGTGCCCTGTTGGGACTCTTCATCTCGCAGGTCTTCGGCGCGGGACTGACCTGGCTCGCCATCCTGCTCGCCGGCGCGGCCGGCAATGGCCTCAACGCGCTTCTCCACCCCGCCGCCCACACCTCGATTGGCGCTTCGACCGCCGTGTTTGCGGCGCTCGGCATCCTGACCGTCCAGGCATTGACCCGCCGGCAGTCGCCGTGGACGCGGGGCCTTCGCCGCTGGCTCCCGCTGGCGGGAGGGCTGACCCTGCTGTTCTTCCTGGGGCTTGGCGGGGAGCGCACGGACGTCGGAGCTCACTTCGCCGGCTTCTTTGCCGGCGGCCTGTCCGGACTTGGGTTGACCGCCCTCGGCTCGCGCATCCCGCAGGGGAAAGTGGCCCAATATGCCTTCGGCGGGATCGCGATGGGGCTGATCGTTCTAGCCTGGTTGTTCGCTTTCGCGACCGCCGGTTAGGTGAGGATACCTCGCAGGCCTTATGGGCCTGCGGGCCGCAATCCAGGCAGCCGTCTTCCGCGGTTCGTTCTGGTTGGGAAATTGGAGCGGGCGAAGGGATTCGAACCCTCGACCCCAACCTTGGCAAGGTTGGTTTCGGGGTTGTCCCCAACTACCTGGGCTTTCCCCAACTTCCCTGCAACCATACCATTTCCGCCATCCTTATGGTACCGTTTTATCTGGCGTTGTACCCAATCGTCGCTTTCCGTGATGACCGGGTGATGACCGGAGGGGTTGGTGATGACCGGATCAGGACGAGTTCATAAGCTGTCCAAGCGCGCCGTGGACGCCGCCATGCCTGAAACGGCCCGCTACATCGTCTGGGATAGCGACCTGGCCGGCTTCGGCCTGCGCGTTGAGCCCAGCGGCCATAAGACCTTCGTCGCTCGATACCGGGCTGGTGGCGGCCGGATTGGTGTCTTGCGACAGACCATGATCGGTCGTTACGGCACCGTGACCCCGGACGAGGCCCGTGCAGCAGCGCGCCGTCTCCTTGGGGCCGCCGCCAGTGGTGCCGATCCCATCTCCGAGAAATCCGTCCGCTCGTGAAGCAACCGCTTCATCGTCAGCTTGTCGATTTTGATGACGCCCGATGCTGCTGTCGCGACGGCCGAGGACAAGCGAAGCGGCTCGCTCGTGAGACATCCTTCGCCGAAGAAATCGCCCGGTCCGAATAGGGCGATCACGCCCTCCTTGCCTTGGTCGGAGACGACCGTCAGCTGAACCTTGCCGGTTTCGATGTAGAAGACGGCATCGGCGGCGTCACCCTGCGCGAACACCACCTCCCGCGCGCGCAACTTCATGTCTGAAGGTGCGCCCTCAACGGCGAAAGCCGACTTCGGCGACAGCCGATGATCGACAGTCTTTTCCAACTTGTGCGATGCGTGCATCTCTGACCTCTCGCGTCTGAGAGCGCAGTTCACTATCGGCTAACCAAAACTGGCCGTCTGTCCGGTTCTGCACGAGTTGGGCAGGACTCGTGGAAATAGCGCCCGAGGCGCGACTACGATCACCTGCGAGGGCCACACATTGTGCAAAGCCCTTGAAGAACACGGGGTGCCCATGAGCCTGCTCGTTGAAAGAGAGCTAGGCTCGCTGTGGCACTTGATGGGAGTAGGGTGAGGCCAAATTCCCTTTGGCGAGAGCGGGGGGACCGACTTGGCCTACCCAATCCATGATCGTCGAAAGCAGCCACGAATAGCGACGAAGCGCTTTCTAGTCGTGGACGATGACGTTGAGGAGTGCCGTGTGCACTTTCACGGTCCCATTGTATTCGATCAGCCCGAGCTTGCGGAATTTGTTCATGAAGTAGTTGACCCGAGATCGAGTGGTCCCGACTCGCGCCGCCAACACGTCCTGGCTGATCTTCGGAAAAATCGGGCGCAACTCTCCGTCATTGTTGAAGTTGGCCAGAAGCAGGAGGAGCCTCGCCAGCCGTTTTTCGCTTGAGTTGAAGAGTTGATCGACGAGGTCCGCCTCGACCTGGAGGTTGCGGGTGACCAGGAACGCGGTGAACTTTTCCGAGAAGTCCGGCTTCTCATGGAGCAGCCGAGTCATTCCGGCCTTCTCGATCCTGATGACTTCTGACGGTGCGATGGCGATTGCCGAGGCCAAGCGAAGCGGTTGACCGGCCAGACAACCCTCCCCAAAGAAATCTCCAGGGCCAAACAGCGCGATCACGCCCTCCTTTCCCTGGTCCGAGACAACGGTCAGCTGGACCCTGCCCCTTTTTACGAAGAAGACAGCATCGGCGGGGTCGCCCTGCCGGAAAACGGCTTCCTGCGCGCGAAAGTTTATGTCCGAGCGAGCGCCGTCGACGAGATCAAGCACCGCCCTCGGGTCGAAGGCCGCTACCACTGCATCGATCGTTTCAAGCTTACGCGGCTTGCGTCGAGATGTAGCCCGCTTTTGGACTGGCATGACGGCGAACCTCCCGGTTGCGCCTATGGTCTCATGTCAACCATACGGCCGAATAGCGGGCCTGTCTGTGTAATCTTTTGAACATTCGGAGAAGGCCGTCGCCACGCCGATTTTGGCGGCTACGCGGTTCCTCGCCGTCGTGGGACCTTCACTGAGGGCGTCAACTATCTTCTGTGAACTCAACATCGATGAAGCGAGTCTTTGGGTACTGTTTTCGAAATCCCAAAAGGGCATCGCGAAGGCCGTCTGAGAAGCCCGGTACGACCTCCCCTGCTTCGCCACGAAAGAACGAAGCGATCTCAGCTCCGTCTTTGTCCAAAATCCGGACCGACATGCGGACCGCTGCCTTTCGAGCCACCTGATTCTCCCCCATCCCCGTCGCTGCAAAAATATATACGAACCGAGCGGCGCGAGCGATGTTCGGCTGCGACTTTCGCACTGGCGAAGGTCACTGCATGAAACGGGCGACCGAGGAAGCGTAGGCCCAGTGCGACCGTCCTTGGCAACGCTGGATGGCCATACGATGAGCGCGCCCCCACGCCAGAGGTTGCCTGATTTGGACCTTTCGAAGCCCCGCCACAGCGCCTACCTTGTAAAGAAACCGCCCCAGCGGGGCGGCCGAGGCGGTTTCTAAATACACGGCCGGCAAGAGGGGGCGGGGGCTTGATCTAGCCGGCTGATAGATAACAACGACCTGGCGGACGAAGGGTTCCAGAGATTCCGGCGGGCAAACCGCACCCTATGCCGATTGTCGCGGCGGGACTCTGGCGATACTCCCACCGAGCCCGAGGCTTAGAACCTGACTCAAAAGCCTACCATCGGGCGAGCCGTCTGATGCCGAGTTGAATGGCGGCGAGTGTGACGAAAGTCGCGAGGGTCTCGGCGAGGTTTTCGTAGTCCTTGGCGAGACGGCGGTTGCGGCCGAACCAGGAG